>NZ_JADCLG010000019.1:215698-293670 GCF_014982425.1 Enterobacter cloacae complex sp. I1M
CGAGCAGTCCCCTCTCCCCTGCGGGGAGAGGGTTAGGGTGAGGGGGAAAATTGACTACTTCGCCTTAACCTTCCCCGCCACCAGCAGCGCGGTCAGCAGCATCAGCGTACCGGAGATCACCAGCGGTGACGTCAGCCCCAGATGGTCGAGCGCTACGCCGCCCACCGCCGCGCCGCAGGTGTTCGCCAGCTGGATCACCGCCACCTGAATCGACCCGGCTTTTTCCGCCTGATCGGCAAGCGAGCGGGTGATCCACGTCGACCAGCCCACCGGCACCAGCGCAAAGGCAAAGCCCCAGACAATCGCAATCGCCGATGCGACCCACTTGTCGCTGCCCCACAGCACCAGCACCGCGGCACTGATCGCCAGCACCAGCGGCGCACCCGCCAGCGCCACCTTCAGGGAGCGCTTCAGGAACTGAGACGACAGTGAGGTGCCGACGAAGCTGGCGATACCGAAGCTCAGCAGCACCAGCGTCAGGCCATCCACGTCAAAGCCCGCCATGGTCATATACACCGGGCGAATATAGGTAAAGAAGGCAAACTGCCCGGCAAAGGCCATGAAGATGGCGGTCATCCCCGCCAGCACGCCCGGACGCTTGAGCAGCGCGAACATGTTCTGTTTGTGGTGCGCCGCTTCACCCGGCAGAGACGGTAGCGCTTTCCACACCCAGATAATGCACAGCACGCCCATCACTGCCGCCGCGTTAAAGACGTTACGCCAGCCGATAATCCCACCAAGGAAGCTGCCCAGCGGCGCGGCAATCACCAGCGCAATAGAGACCGCGCCGAAGATAACGGACAGCGCTTTTGGCACGGTGCGCGCGGGCACCAGGCGCATGGTCAGCGAGGCCGACATCGCCCAGAAGCCGCCTAACCCCAGCCCCAGGCAGGCGCGACCCAGCAGCAGCAGGGTGAAGCTTTCAGCGAAAGAGACCAGCAGGCAGGAGAGCGTCAGCAGCACGCTGAACAGAATGACCACTTTACGACGGTCAATGGTGCCAATCGCCTGGGTGATAAACAGGCTGGCGAACATCGCCACAAAAGCGGTGACGGTAACGGACTGCCCCGCCACGCCTTCGGAAATGCCCAGATCCTGCGCCATCGGCGTCAGCAGGCTGACCGGCAGAAACTCAACGGTGATCAGGCAGGCGACGCAAAATGCCACGGAGAAAACCGCCGACCAGTTGGGGCGAGACACCTCTTTGGCCTGCGGCGGAGTCGTGGGCTGGATATGTTCTGTCATGGCATCACCTGAGATAAAAACGTGCGGAAAAGTCGCGCAGTTTATCATCAAAAGTGTGACGGATTTAACGATTTGACAACTTTTGTGGTTTTAGAGGGGATCAGTGCAGATAAAACACACCTTCTTCCGGCAGAAATAGCTGGTTATAGCGCAGCTGGAAGGCGTTCAGCTCCTGCGGATCGGGCTCCATTTCGCGCATAAAGCCAAGTGCCAGTCGAATTTGCGCATCGGTAATGGGTGCGGCAAGGCGGGCTTTACGCAGCATACGGTGCCAGGTATGCAGATTCTCTTCACTGCCGTCGACAATGCAGACCTGCCAGATGAGCAGCACCTGCGCCGCATTTTGCAGATGTGCCTCGTCGGGGCGCTCAAGGTAGCGGATAAACTCATTGCCCGGCGTTTTACCGAACTGATCGATCATCGACTCGACTGGCATCGGGGTGATGCCCAGCCGCTCGCTTAAACGTTTGATGGCGCGGCGGGAGTCTGAGGTCAGGACACGAAATCCAACCACAAATACCACGGCAAGCGTTGCCAGCATTATCCAGACCATGCGTTCTCCTTAGACTAGCCGCCCATCATAGCGGGAAACGCAGCGCGTCAACAGCGGGAACGGCCAGAATAGTGAACCGAAAAAAGCTGGATAATTGCGATGAAAGCAATCCCGCGCAGGCGTGGCTGCGCGGGCTGTTGCTGGAGACCCGTCAGCGCGCCTGAAGCCCTTTCAGCAGCGCGTCGTGGAAACGTTCAGGATCCTGCATCTGCGGCGCGTGGCCCATGTCGTTAAACTCGACCAGCGTCGCGTGCGGAATGCGCTTCGCCGTCTCTTTGCCCAGCACCGCGTAATTGCCGAGCGTCTTGCGGATCTCCGGCGGGGCGAGATCTTTCCCGATGGCGGTATTGTCCTTCGTACCGATCATCAATAATACCGGCATCTTCAGCTCGCTAAATTCATAGACAACCGGCTGGGTATAAATCATGTCATAGAGCAGCGCCGAGTTCCACGCCACGCGCGCTTTACCCGGCCCGTTGTTCAGCCCGGCGAGCATGGTGACCCAGCGCTCGTACTCCGGTTTCCACTCCCCGGCGTAGTAGGTGTTTTTCTCGTACTGACGAATACCGTCGGCGCTAACTTTCAGCTCGCGCTGGTACCACTGGTCGACCGTAATATGCGGCACGCCGCGCGCTTTCCAGTCTTCCAGACCAATCGGGTTCACCATCACCAGCTGCTCTACCTGGTGCGGCCACATCAACGCATAGCGGGTTGCCAGCATGCCGCCGGTCGAATGTCCTATAACCGTCACGCGCTCGACGCCCAGCGTTTTCAGCAGCGCGTGGGTGTTATCCGCCAGTTGCTGGAAGGTGTACTGGTAATGCTCCGGCTTGGTGGATTTACAAAAACCAATCTGGTCAGGGGCGATCACGCGATACCCACCGGCCGACAGCGCGCGGATAGTGCCGTCCCAGGTGCCAGCACAGAAGTTTTTGCCGTGCATCAGCACCACGGTGCGGCCGTTGGGTTTTTCCGGTTTCACGTCCAGGTAAGCCATATCCAGAGGCTGGTTCTGCGAGGTAAAGGTAAAGTGTTTTACCGGCCAGCCGTAGTCAAAACCTTCCAGCTTCTCGCCGTAGGTGGGGGCATCCGCGGCCATTGCGGGGGACGCCAGCGCCATCAGCAGCGCCAGGCAGGACAATCGTCGGGTTAACATGCAAGCTCTCCGTTAGCAAAAGGGCTAAGGCTGCACGAAAGGCGGCAGCAAAAACACTGTAGAGCATAGAGAGGAGCGAGTGTGTAAAGCGGAGTAAAGGTAGGCCGTGCAAAATAAAAAAGCCCGGCATCACACACCGGGCAAAGAAGTTACCTGCACACTCAGGCTACTTTTAATTTCTGCGCACGATTCTCACGGCGGATCTTACGCTCTTCCAGCACCGCAACCATCGTCATCAGGACGATACAGCCAATCGCGGCGGCATCCAGCGCGGCGAAGGTGCCCGCCCAGCCGGTAAGGCCGAAAATCGGCGTGCCGTCGGCGATCATCCCCAGACCCAGCTTTGCGAAGCTGTCGCCGATCAGGTAGGCGAAGGTGCCCTTAATCCCATCGGCGGCGCCGATCGCTTTTTTCGGGACGAAGCCCACTGCCGCCACACCGATCAGTAATTGCGGACCAAACACCAGGAAGCCGAGCGCGAACAGGGACGCCAGGTAAATGTACTGGTTGCTGGCGTGCTGGTAGACGCCAAGGGTGGCGATAATCAGCGCCAGCGCGACGCAGGCCACCAGCGCGCGGCGGCCATTGGCGAGGTCGGAGAGCCATCCCCACAGCAGCGTGCCGACCAGCGCGCCCACTTCAAACAGGGTGAAGCCCTGAATCGCCACTTCTTTAGAAAGCTTCAGCTCCTGGAAGGCATACACGGTGGACCACTGGTCGATACCAATGCGCACCACGTACAGGAAGATGTTCGAGAAACAGAGCAGCCAAATCACTTTGTTTTTCAGCACGTACTCAACAAAGATCTGCCATTTGGACATCTCGTTTTCTTCGGTCTCTTTGTCCTCTTCGCTGATCTCTTCCCCGAACAGCTCTTCGGCTTTGCCGAGGCCGTACGATTCCGGGGAATCGCTGCCGTAGCGCAGGCCGATAAAGCCAACAATCAGGGCAATAATCGACGGGAAGATAAACATGCCGATGACGTGACCGTCGAACAGGTAGTTCGCGCCGAACAGCGCCACGCCTGCCGCACCCGCTCCGCCGAGGTTGTGGGAGATGTTCCACATGCCGAGGTACGAACCACGCTTGCGGCGCGGGGTCCATTTGGTGATGGTGGAGTAGCTGCACGACCCGCCGGTGCTCTGGAAGAAACCGCTCAGGGCGTAAAAGGCGATCATCAGGAACAGGCTGACGGAGCCCGCGCCCATGCTGGCGCTGAAGCCGAGCATACAGATGGCAGAGAGGATCAGCATAAACGGCAGGAACTGCTTGGTGTTTTTGCCGTCCGCATAGTAGGAAACAACGGTTTTCCCCACGCCATAGGTGATGGAGAAGCCCAGGCCAATCATCCCCAACTGCGTCATGCTCAGCCCGTAGGTGGAGATCATGTCGTTCTGCGCGATGTTAAAGTTTTTGCGGATCAGGTACATAGTCAGGTAGCCGATGAAGACCACCAGATAGGACTGCATGAACGGTTTGAACCACATTTTGCGCCGCACGTCGAGCGGCAGATCCAGGGTCGGCTTGCGCACCTGATTTAAGAAGGCCAGCATGACTGAGTTACTCCTGAGCTGATTTTTGCAGCATTGTAAAAACCAGCCAGGAGAGATGCCTGAGACAGCGTCCAGGTGAAACCGGGAAAATTTCTTAGTTTTGCGCGACTCGGCAGCAAAAGGTGAGGCGCGTCACGCTTCGCGCGGTGCCTGCGCGTGCAAAAACGGCAGCAACAGCAGGGCGGAGATGCCCGCCGCGATAGCGATCACCGCGAAGAACCCGCTCCAGTGCCAGATGTCGATCACCCGCGCCAGCGGCCAGCCGGAGAGCGATGCGCCGAGGTAGGCAAACAGCCCGACAAAGCCCGTCGCCGCGCCTGCCGCCTCTTTGTGGGAGCACTCTGCCGCCGCCATGCCGATCAGCATCTGCGGGCCAAAGACGAAAAAACCGATGGTGAAGAAGCACGCCGCCTGCATCACGTAGCTGGCGAACGGCATCAGCCACAGCGAGCCGACGGAGAGCAAAATACCGGCGGCGAAGATCAGGTTCATCGGCCCGCGGTTGCCGTTGAAGAGCTTGTCCGAGCCCCAGCCCGCCACCAGCGCGCCGATAAACCCGCCCAGTTCAAACATGGTCACTGCCGAGTTGGCGGTCACCAGATCCACACCGAGCGTCTCGGACATGTACAGGTTGCCCCAGTCGTTGATGGCCGCGCGCACCACGTAGACCAGCACGTAGCAGAGCGACAGCAGCCAGATGTAGGGGTTTTTCAGTACGTATTTGGTGAGGATCTGCTGGCGGGACAGCCCGGCCCCCTCCTGCTGCTGGGCGATCTCCATCTCGTCGTGCCGCCAGTCGCCCACCGGTGGAAGGCCGACGGTTTGCGGCCTGTCGCGCAGGCGCCAGCAGAGGAACAGCCCGGCGACAATCGCGAGGCTACCGGCAATCATCATCCCCGCACGCCAGCCGTAGTGCAGCGCGGCAGCCCCCACCACCATCGGGATCAGCGCTCCGCCAACGTTATGCGCGGTATTCCATATCGCCCACCAGCCGCCGCGCTCGTTGCGTGAGTACCAGGCGGTCAGCAGGCGGGCGCAGACCGGCGCGCCCCAGCCCTGGAAGAAGGCGTTCAGCGCCCACAGCAGGGCGAAGGCCCAGAGCGAGGTGGAGAAGCCAAACAGGATGTTCACCACGCCGGTGGCGATCAGCCCAACGCCCATGAAATAGCGCGCATTGGAGCGGTCGCTGACGATGCCGGAGAAGAACTTCGACAGACCGTAGGTGATGTAAAACAGCGTCGCCAGCAGGCCGATGTCGGTGCGCGCCATCACGCCGCTGGCGAGGATCTCCGGCGCGGCGGCGTTGAAGCTTTTGCGGGTGAAGTAGAACAGCGCGTAGCCGAGCCAGATAGTGACCAGGATATGACGTCGCCAGTAGCGATAGCGGGCGTCGATTTCCGCTTTGTTGCCTAGCGGGGCGGCGCTGGCCGGGGTTTTAAACATGGTACGTCCTTAACGGCAAACTGACGCTGACGCGCGTCCCGTGGGTGCAGGAGATCGTCAGCGTGCCGCCCAGCGCCTTCACGCGCTCGCGCATGCCCGCCAGGCCAAAGCCCTGTTGGCCGGATCCCGGCGGCAGGCCGCAGCCGTCGTCTTCAATCACCAGCATCAGGCGCTCGTCCTGCTGCCAGCCCTGGATCGTGACCGCGCTGGCACTGGCGTGTTTGACGATGTTGTTCAGCCCCTCCTGACAGACGCGGAACAGCGTCACGCGCTGACCTTCGCTCAGGATAGCTTCATTGATGCGCCAGTCGAGATGGCTGACTATCCCGCGGCTTTCCAGCTCCATCTCGCGCATCAGGGAACGCACCGCCTGCTCCAGGGACAGATCGTCAAGCTGGCGCGGGCGCAGCCGTCCTAACAGGCGGCGAACGGAGTCATAGACACCCAGCGAAAGCTGTTCGATATGCGCCCCGCCCTGCTTCACACCCGCGTTTTCTGCCGCCAGGCGCTGGACAATGCCCGCCTGGGTGCGGATGGCGGTGATGGTCTGACCGATGTCATCGTGCAGCTCGCGGGCGACCTCCTGGCGCACGCTCTCTTCCGTCTCCAGCAGACGCTCCGCCAGACGGCGATTGCGCGCCAGCTCGGCTTGCAGAGACTGGTTCAGCTCGCGCAGACGCTGGATGCCCGCCCCCAGCAGCAGCCCGGTCAGGCTCTGGGCCAGCAGCGAGAGCAACAGATCTACCGGATGATCGTGCCAGGTCTGGCTGGCGATCAGCGCGATGGCGTTCATCAGGGTCGCGATCAGCGCCCCCTGCCAGCCGTAGTGCCAGGCGAGGGCGATGATCGGCAGCGCCAGACAAAACGGCGTGAAGCGTGATAATTCAGCGGGCAGACCAAGCTGCAACCACAGGCTCACCACAAACAGCAGCAGATACCAGATCAGGTGCCGGGCGCGCCAGTTCACCGGCTGGGAGACCAGCGCCGGGCCGAGCGGCTGCCAGACGGTGCTGGTAAGGTAATGCCAGAAAACCAGGCAGGTCGGTGCCAGCGTCAGGCCGCCGGTGAGGGTCAGCAGCAGGGCGTTGAGCACCTCCTTTTCGCCCACCCACGGCAGGGACTGCAACAGCGCGGCGGCAATCAGCGCCGCCCCCTGACGCAGCAGCGTGCGCCAGTCGCGCTGGTGACGGTAGCGGGAAATCAGGGCGACCGGGATAAGCGTGAGCAGGCTTCCGGTCATCAATAAGGGCAGATGCGCCAGCGCCACTTCCTGCGCCAGCCAGATCAGCATCAGCCACTCTGCGCCCAGCAAAACGGGCCAGTAGCCGCGCGGGCACTGAAGCATCAGTCCCAGACGCAGGCCAAAGGGGAACAGCAGCACCGCCAGCTCCGGGCGTTCCACCAGATGCAGGCTGATGCTCCACAGGCAGAACCATGCGGCGGAGAAGATAAAAAAGCTGGCGACGACGGCGATCAGCCGTGAAAAAACGGGGCTCATTGCCAGCTGTCAAACATACGGCGCGCCAGCTCGACATCGTTACTGACGTTGAGTTTTTCCATCAGGTTGGCGCGATGAACGTGCACGGTTTTCGGGGACAGATCCAGCTCCGCGGCAATCTCTTTCACCGACATGCCCTGGGCAAGTTTCTCTGCCACCTGACGCTCGCGTCTGGTGAGCGGATCCTGCCGTCCCGCCGCCAGCTTGATGGCGATATCCGGCGTCAGGTAGCAGCCGCCGGTGGAGACGGTGCGCACGGCGGCAATCAGCTCGTCGGGGCTACAGCGTTTAGAGAGGAAGCCGCGCGCGCCCGCGTTGAGCGCCTGCTCGACCAGCGCCGGGCTGTCGTGGACCGAGAGCATAATGGTCGCCATCCCTTTCGGCAGCTGGCTTAACAGCTCCAGCCCGGAGAGATCCGGCATTGAGATGTCGCAGATACAGACCTGCACCCCGCGTCCCGGCAGGCCCGCCAGCGCCTCGCGACCGGAGCCAAACTCGGCCACGACCTGAAAATCCGGTTCGAGGTTTAAAAGCTGGGCAAAGCCGGAGCGGACGATAAGGTGGTCGTCGATAAGGGCGATGGTGGTCATGGTTTGATCCTGATGCGTGAACACGCCGGATGGCGGCGTAAACGCCTTATCCGGCCTACGTGTAACGTCCTTGCAGGCTGGATAAGCGCAGCGCCATCCGGCAAAAGCCTTTTACCTTAAGTGATTTACTCGAAAAACACCGCAATTTTGTTAAACATGGTGGGATCGGACTGGTTGCGTGCCACTTTGGTGACATCTTCCAGCTTGTCGATCTGCGCCATCATCTGCTCCAGACGCTGATCGTCGTTCACCAGTAGCCAGATGCGGCTGTGCTCGCTGCCCTGAATCGGCAGGCACAGAATGCCTTCCACGTTAAACGCCCGTCGGGCAAACAGCCCGCAGACGTGGGTCATGACGCCAGGGTGGTTGCGGACGGTGAGTTCCAGAATGACATTATCACATTGTTTCTGCATGGCTTATTCCCCCACCATCTCAGTATTGGCCGCACCCGGCGGCACCATCGGATACACTTTTTGTTGCGCGTCGATACGCACGTGGATCAGCGCCGGGCCAGGGCGAGAAATCGCATCCTGCAACGCCGCGTGGGCATCTTCTTCGGCGTTCAGATCGCAGGTGTGCAGGCCAAAACCAGCGGCAATCTGCATGAAGTTGATCATCCCCGGATAGGTCGCCGCAAACACGCCCTGCTTATAGAACAGGCTCTGCTGCTGGTGTACCAGGCCCAGCGCCTCGTTGTTCATCAGAATGATTTTGACGTCTAACTGGTTTTCGGCTGCGGTGGCCATCTCCTGAATGTTCATCATCAGGCTGCCGTCACCGGAGAAGCAGATCACCTTACGGTCCGGGTTGGCGAGCGCCGCGCCAACCGCTGCTGGCAGGCCGAAGCCCATGGTGCCAAGGCCGCCGGAGGTCAGCCACTGGCGCGGGCGGTTAAGCGGATACGCCTGGGCGGTCCACATCTGATGCTGGCCGACGTCGGTGGTGATAATCGCGCTGTCATCCACGCAGGCGGCAACGGCGTTGATAAGGCCATAGTGGCTCAGCGGGTCGCCCTCGGTTGGGATAGCGCCCGGGAACTCGCGTTGCAGATCGGCTACCAGCTGGCGCCAGTCGGCGCGGTCGTTTGCCTCCGTCTGTGGGATCAGCTGTGCCAGCACCTCGGCCACGTCGCCCTGAATCGCCACGTGCGGCTGCTTGATTTTACCCAGCTCGGCGCGGTCGATATCCACATGAATGATTTTGGCGTTCGGGCAGAACTCCTCGGTTTTGCCAATCGCCCGGTCATCAAAACGCGCCCCCATAACAATCAGCAAATCCGCCTCTTGCAGGATGTAGTTGGTGCTGCGCGCGCCGTGCATGCCCAGCATGCCGAGAGAGAGCGGGTGCGCTTTTGGCAGCATGCCGAGCGCCATCAGGGTCATGGTGGTAGGCAGGTTGGCTTTTTCCGCAAACTGGCGGATTTCATCCGCGGCGTTAATCGCCCCGCCGCCCAGATAGAGCACCGGACGTTTGGCGGCGTTAATCATGGCGGCGGCGTCGCGCACGCTCTCAGCGCTGAACTCCGGCGCGGGGGCACGCTCGCCCGGCTCCGGCAACACGTCGATCTCGATCTCTGCGGTCTGGACATCCTTAGGAATGTCTATCCACACCGGGCCCGGGCGGCCAGACTGCGCAATGCGGAACGCATCGCTGATAACCTGAGGAAGCTCTGCGATGTCGCGAACTAAATAGTTATGTTTGGTGATGGGGATAGAGATGCCGTAGGTATCCACTTCCTGGAACGCATCGGTACCGATCATCGAGGACGGCACCTGGCCGGTAATGCAGATCAGCGGAATGGAGTCGAGACGCGCGTCGGCGATGGCGGTGACCAGGTTAGTGGCGCCCGGCCCGCTACAGGCCATACACACCGCCGGTTTGCCCTGGGTACGCGCCATGCCCTGAGCGATAAAGCCTGCGCCCTGCTCGTGACGCGCCAGCACGTGGCGGATCTGTGTACTTTGGCTTAACGCATCGTACAGCGGCAGCACGGTCCCACCCGGGATGCCCGCAACGGTGGTGATGCCCTGTCGTTCCAGTAAATGAACAATCAGCTGCGCGCCGGTGAAACGCGTTTTTGTGGATGTTGTGCCCGAACTTGCCATGCTCCAGTCCTTTTCTTCTGGGCCGACTTTCCGGGGAGGCTCTTAAACGAAAAACCCCGCCCGGTTTGCGCCGGCGGGGTTTTGGATTCGTGTGTTGATCCAGTCCCTACGGCGCATTGCCGACGACCACCACCACACGCACGACGACCACTGCGGCAGGTTGCGCAGTTTTTAGTAGGGTCGAAGTGAAGATGGATGAAGTCATTGGGGACCTGTGTTTGGAATCATTGATAGAATTTATACAAACACAGGTTTTCGGATGTGACAATGGAAATATTTTCAACTGCCCAAAAATGCGTCAGGGATCACGTTTCGTTTGTTGGGCGATGACACTCAATAAAGGGTTTTTACTCACTCAATAAATAGCGCAGGTGATACCCCAAATCTGGCCGCCAGCTTTTTAATATGGTTCAGAGTAAGCTGTCTCTGACCATTCAGAACCCGTGAAACCATCGATTTACTACCAATTTCATCCGTAAAATCCGATATCGTCAGATTGTATTGATCCATCAAGGTTCTCAAAACTGCAATTCCGACGGGAACGGACTCCATCTCCTTGCGTAATGCGACTATCTCTGGCCGATTAGCTTCGTAATGGCTAATTCTGGCGCAAACAATATCCAGCAAGGGGCTATTGGGCTCGTTCATAAGGAGATACTCAACCAGCTCAAGCGCATCCTTATAATCTTTCTCGCTCGGCTGTTCACCCAGTAAAGGAACGGCCGCAACAAGGGCGTGCGTAGCTTTCATTGCATCAGCGACGATCATCATTTCTTCCCCTTAGTGCGATGTTTCTCCGTAAAACGGTCATATTCCTTATGAGTAAAAACATGGCGCACATAAAACTTTTGGCTTTCAAAGAATATGAGAGCCACTACTCTGAGATTGTTATTTGCAATATCAATAACATAATGCTTATCAAGATACTTGAAGTTATCCAGCGTTGGGAAAAGTTTTCTCAGTGCAGCGGGCGTCGGGCAGTGGCTCTTTTAAATAACTCGTCCTAAAAAGAGAAGCTCTTCTCTGTATTGCGGGAACTGGCTTACCGCATCCAAAATTGCCTTCATTGAGATTAAATGCATCCTGCTTGCCTGCCGCGTCCGTTGCCATTATGGCAACGATAACACCTATTGCCAATAAGTCAACGGAGGATACTATTTTCACTTCGTCAGAAAACAAAAAACCCCGCCTAAGCGAGGTTTTTATCAGGGTTTTGCGGTTGGTCGCCGCAGAACACACTGTGTTACGTCAACGCAAAAAGTATACGCGATCGAAGACGAACGCGCAATTCCGGCACGGATTTTGACGTTTTTGAGTATGGATCGCCTTCCAAAATTTGTCCATAAAATACTGTTCATGCATACAGTATTTATCTATACTGAGGGTGTTCGCAGTGAGCGAGGGGGCCGCAGTTTACCGGCGCAACGAAGTCCTGGCTGAAACGGGTGGTGCCGTCAGTGCCTTAACCCCTGAAGTGAGCACACTGTGTTACGTCAATCCAGGTGCTGGCCACAGGCGGCGGAAAGGTACGCCAGCATCGTGCTCCTTTTAACCAAAAGGAGACGCGTATGAGCGTCGTGGATATGGTCATACTTGTCCTCAAACTCATTGTTGCTGTATTGCAACTGCTTGATGCTGTCCTGAAATACGTTAAGTGATTCAGGTTCAAGTCGCACCTGAGAGGGGCGGGCAACCGCCCCTCTTTAATAACGAGGGAATGCTATGTCGCGTCTGTTAATTGAGCCTGTTACGCCTGATGAACCGGGCTATATCGCCCTGAAGGCCGAGAGTATCGCGTTAAATTTCAATATGCTGCGCAGGCTGGAAGAGAACTGGCAGCGCGGTGAGAATCGCTTTAACGCGCCGGGTGAAAAGCTGCTGGGTGCGTTTCTTAACGGCAGGCTGGTGGGCGTGTGCGGTCTAAATCGCGATCCATTCAGCCAGCAGCCGCGCGCCGGACGTATTCGTCATCTCTACGTCAGCGAAAAGTGCCGTGGGCTGGGGATTGGAAAACAACTTTTGACCGTGGTGATGGCGGATGCCAGCATCTGGTTTGATTTTCTTAATACCCATGCGCCGGAAACCGCGTACGGATTTTATCATCGGGCGGGCTTCAGGCTGGTGTCAGACGAGCCCCGGGTGACGCACCGCCTTTTTTGCGCAGTGTAAGCGGCTGGCAGCCTCGACGGGGGAATGTTACAGTTGGATGACATTTCACCAACCGATCCGCCATGTCCATCACCGTTTTCTGCATTTTACTGTTCGCCGCACTGCTGCATGCCAGCTGGAACGCCATCATTAAAGCCGGAACGGACAAGCTCTACTCGGCGATCGGGGTCAGCGGTTCAGCCGCGCTTATTGCGCTGATTTTACTCCCCTTCTCGCCCCAGCCGACTGCCGCAAGCTGGCCATATTTGTTCGTCTCCTGTGCGTTACACTGCTCGGCGGCGTCGGGACGATGGGATCTTACGGTCTGGCACTCTGGGCGATGACTCAGGCGCCGCTGGCGGTGGTCGCCGCACTACGTGAAACCTCTATTCTCTTCGGCGCATTCATCGCATTTGTGCTTTTAAAAGAGAAGGTTGTGGGCCTGCGCATCGCGGCGGCGCTGGGTATTGCAGCCGGTGCGGTCCTGCTGCGCCTGGCGTAATTCGCTGGCAACATTAGTTGCCGATCTTGTTTACAAATCCTGCCTTCACGCCTTCTGTCATTCATCACAGTAATGCTTAAATTGTCATCTCTCTGTGGTAGATTCCTCGCGCATTTATGGGAATGCGTAGTCACTTATTCTTTATTTATCTCTTTTGGCAAAAGTATTCAGCGACATGAAAAAGCAACGGAACGTGAACTTATTGTTGATGCTGGTGTTACTGGTGGCCGTCGGGCAGATGGCGCAAACCATCTACATTCCGGCGATTGCCGATATGGCAAAAGATCTGAGCGTCCGCGAAGGTGCGGTACAGAGCGTGATGGCAGCCTACCTGCTGACCTATGGCGTTTCACAGCTGGTTTATGGTCCCCTGTCCGATCGCGTCGGGCGTCGTCCGGTCATTCTGGTGGGCATGAGCATTTTCATGGTGGCGACGGTGATTGCCATTATTACGCACAGCCTGACCATCCTGATTGCCGCCAGCGCCCTCCAGGGCGTGGGCACCGGCGTCGGCGGGGTCATGGCGCGTACCCTGCCGCGTGATATGTACCAGGGCACCCAGCTTCGCCACGCCAACAGTCTGTTAAATATGGGCATTCTGGTCAGCCCGCTGCTCGCCCCGCTGATTGGGGGTCTGCTGGACACCGTCTGGTCCTGGCGCGCCTGTTACGCCTTCCTGCTGGTGCTGTGCATTATTGTCACCTTCAGCATGGCGCGCTGGATGCCGGAAACACGTCCGCAGGACGCGCCGCGCACGAAGCTCATCGCCAGCTACAAAACGCTGTTCGGTAATGGGTCGTTTACCTGTTATCTGTTGATGCTAATCGGCGGCCTGGCGGGCATTGCGGTGTTTGAAGCCTGTTCCGGCGTGCTGCTGGGCGCTGGTCTTGGCCTGAGCAGCATGGTGGTGAGCATTTTGTTTATTCTGCCGATCCCGGCGGCGTTCTTCGGCGCATGGTTCGCCGGACGTCCGAACAAACGCTTCTCTACGCTGATGTGGCAGTCGGTGATCAGCTGTCTGCTGGCCGGGCTGATGATGTGGATCCCGGGGCTGTTTGACGTGATGTCGGTCTGGACGTTGCTCATCCCGGCGGCGCTGTTCTTCTTCGGCGCGGGCATGCTGTTCCCGCTCGCCACCAGCGGCGCAATGGAGCCGTTCCCGTTCCTCGCGGGCACCGCTGGTGCCCTGGTCGGCGGTTTACAGAATATCGGTTCCGGCGCGCTGGCCTGGCTTTCGGCTATGATGCCGCAGACCGGGCAGGCGAGTTTGGGCCTGCTGATGACCCTGATGGGGCTGCTGATTTTGCTGTGCTGGCTGCCGCTGGCGTCGCGCGTCCCGCATCACGAACAGCCGGTTTAACCGCATGATGGCCCGGCTTCTCGCCGGGCTTTTCACACACGGGCGCAATCATCGCCTGTAATAACGGCTCTGGCGCAGGCCGCCAGGCACCCTCTTCCCCGTCGTAAAACTGGAAGTCCGCGTTAAGCGCATACGGGATTTTCGCCTTTTGCAGCTCGCAGGCCATATAGTTGGCGAAGGCCATTTGCGAAGCGGTTGGCGTGAGGTGGTTTGACTCCCCCACGCCCCAGCCCCCGACCCAGCTAACGTGCCCGGTTTTTTGCTGCCAGTGCAGCGCGGCATTGATTCGGTTACGGATAGCCGCTTTCTCAGCCGCGGTTCCGGACGTCCACGGGTATTTGCCGTTCGTTTTCAGCGGACCCCAGGGGAAAATATGCCATTCCGCCAGCAGGTAATTCTGGCTGTGTGCGGGCAGCTTCAGGCTGGATAAATCCTCCGGCGCGGCGCGCAGACGAGGGGCGATAAAAATCATGCGGCTGGCATCAATGGCGTGAATGTCTTTGATCGCTTTCTCATACACCCGGTTGAGCGAAGCAACGTTGTGGTTGAGCTTGTCCGCCGGTTCGTAGATCAGGTCAAACCCCAGCAACGGCGAGCGCTGACCAAAATAGTGCGCCACGGCAATCCACCAGTTGATCACCGCTTTTTCGGTATCCGCTTTCGGGTCGTTTTTATATTCATCGGCCTGATAAGCGATGATGGGGATGACGCCGTATTGCTCGCAAGCCTCCACCAGCTTACGCAGGTGAATCAACCGCGCTTCCGTCGGTTCGCCCGCCACCCGAATACGGACATGATGTATGCCTTTCGCCTGGAAATCACGGACCACCAACGGGTCGAATTCGCGTATACCGCGCTCGGTGCGGGCCCAGTCGACATCCATTCCGACGCCCAACATCTGCGCGTAACGGGCAGCCGTCAGGGGTGGCTCAGCGGCACAGGCCCAGCCGGAAGCGAGCGCTAACACGGTGACAATTAACGGCTTTAACACGACGCCCCTTGCAAATAATCAAATGCTTTACTCTGTATTTAGCATGCTTTTTCACAATTGGTGTAGAGTCAAAACGAACTAAATTCTGAGACAGATTATGAAAACGACTGACCTGACCGGCCTCATTGACCGGTTTCCGCTGCTGGCGGATTTGATTGCCCTGAAAGAGATCACCTGGCTTAATCCGAACACCACGACGCTGGCGGAAGGGTTGCCATATGTCGGGCTGACCAAAGCCGACGTGGACGACGCGCATGCGCGCCTGAAACGCTTCGCGCCGTATCTGGCGAAAGCCTTCCCGGAAACGGCGGCAACGGGCGGGATTATCGAATCCGAACTGGTCGCGATCCCGGCGATGCAAAAGCGGCTGGAGAAAGAGTCCGGCAAGGCCATTCCAGGCACGCTGCTGCTGAAAAAAGACAGCCATCTGCCGATTTCCGGCTCCATTAAAGCGCGCGGCGGTATCTATGAGGTGCTGGCCCACGCGGAAAAACTGGCGCTGAAAGCCGGGTTGGTGAGCGTTGAAGATGACTACAGCATCCTGCTGGAGCCACGCTTTAAAGCCTTCTTCAGCCAGTACAGCATCGCGGTGGGTTCAACCGGCAACCTGGGGATGTCCATCGGCATTATGAGCGCGCGCATCGGCTTTAAGGTCACGGTGCATATGTCCGCAGACGCCCGCGAGTGGAAGAAAGCCAAACTGCGCAGCCACGGCGCGATCGTCGTGGAATATGAGCAGGATTATGGCGTGGCGGTGGAGCAAGGGCGCAAAGCGGCGGAAAGCGATCCAAACTGTTTCTTTATTGACGATGAGAACTCACGCACGCTGTTCCTGGGCTACGCGGTTGCAGGTGAGCGCCTGAAAGCGCAGTTTGCCGCGCAGGGGCGCGCGGTGGATGCTGAACATCCTCTGAACGTTTATCTGCCGTGCGGCGTCGGCGGCGGGCCTGGCGGCGTAGCGTTTGGCCTGAAGCTGGCCTTTGGCGATAACGTCCACTGTTTCTTCGCCGAGCCCACGCACTCCCCGTGCATGCTGCTGGGCGTTTACACCGGGCTGCACGATGAAATCGCCGTGCAGGATCTGGGTATTGATAACGTGACGGCGGCGGACGGTCTGGCGGTAGGTCGCGCGTCTGGCTTCGTGGGCCGCGCGATGGAGCGTCTGCTTGACGGGTTCTATACCCTCTCCGATCAAAGCATGTACGACCTGCTCGGCTGGCTGGCGCAGGAAGAAGGCATTTGTCTGGAGCCGTCGGCGCTGGCGGGGATGGCCGGGCCGGTACGCATAACGGCGAATGCTAACACTACACACCTGGTCTGGGCGACCGGCGGCGGCATGGTGCCGGAAGACGAGATGGCGAAATATTTAGCGAAAGGGAAGTAAATATGCCGGGTGGCGGCTGCGCCTTACCCGACCTACAGGTGCAAAATTTGTTGAATGTGGGTGACCGCAAACAGCAGTGACAGCGACAGCACGGCCAGGGCGATAAGGAACTTATCCCGCACCGCCTTCGGCTGTACAAAGTCGCTCTGCGCCACGTCCATCAGGTTACGACTGCGGGTGTAGCGCCATAAAATGATGGCTACCAGCGCCAGCACAACAATGGAGATCCAGAATGGCGCCCCCGTGCGGTGCCAGTTGTGCTTAATGGCAAGCGCGATCAACGCACCATACCCCAGCAGCGTGCGCAGCCAGGCCAGCGAGGTTCGCTCCGGCTGAAGCCCGGGGTCCGCTTCCCGCCGCGCTTTGCGGCTATCCGGCATACAGCACCAGTAACATCACTACGCCCGCAACCATCAGCAAAATCGTACTGATGATGATCAAACCGCGCGTGTAGGGGAGATCCTGCTTCAGACGCATCGCCTTTTCATTTCTCAGCCAGCGCAGATAGCCATAAATCGCCAGCACGCCGGCAATCAGGCACAGCAGCAGGGCCAGCACTTCGCGAATCAACGGAGTGGCAAAATCGGGGGCGAGCTGATCAAGGCCAACGCCTGCGGCCAGAAAGCCCAGGGCGGTGCGGATCCACGCTAAGAACGTGCGTTCGTTAGCCAGTGAGAAGCGGTAGTCCGGCGCTTCACCGAGGCGGGAAATGTTCATGAAGGTTCCTTGTCGTGCAGCATGCAGGCTTCAGCATAGCGTAATTCAGCCAGGACAAGGAGACCGGCATCTGGCGATGCCGGTCAGAAAGATTAGTGCAGCTCTGGCCAGTAATCCTTATTAGCTTCAATCAGATCGTCCAGAATCGCCTTCGCCACCGATGCGCTCGGTACGGTTTTCGACAGGGTAATCGCCTGCCAGAGTTTCTGATACGAGCGCTGCTCCCAGGCGTCCACCACCAGTTTTTCCACCGCCACCTGCTGGCTCATGAGCCCTTTCTGGAAGTGCGGAATATCACCCACGGTCAGCGGCTCCGGTCCGTTGTGGCCGACCAGACACGGAATTTCTACCATCGCGTCGGCGTCAAAATTATGGATAGCCCCATTGTTAGGCACAATCAGCAACATGCGTTCCTGGGTATTAAAGGCAATCGCGGTCGCCAGATCGACGATGTACGATGCATGTTCGTCGATTTCCAGTTCACCGGCAGAAGAATGACCGGCTTCGATAATCGCCCGGCATGAACTGAATACATGCTTCTCACGGTGATCCATCACTTCATTGGCGCGGGTACGCTCCGGGTTGGAATGGGCGACCACATAGTCCGGGAACAGGTAATACTTCAGGTAGGTGTTCGGCATGGTGTCCGGATCCAGCGCCTGTACGTCTTTGGCCTTGGCGAAGGTATCGTTCCAGCTCGCTTCAGTATGCGCATCTTCCGAAGGTGGAACATAACCGTTTTTCGCCACGTATTCGCGCAGTTTCGGCATCAGATCGTTTCCGTTCAGATCTTCAATCGACGTCCACCAGCCGAAGTGGTTCAGACCGTAGTAGCGCACGCGCATCTCTTTGCGATCTTTCAGGCCGACGATTTGCGCCATACGGCCTTCAATGCCGATCGGCATGTCGCAGATGTTGAGGATTTTCGCGTTCGGACGCAGGCGGCGCGTGGCTTCCGCGACAATCGCCGCCGGGTTGGAGTAGTTCAGCATCCACGCGTTCGGGGAGTACTGCTCCATATAATCTACCAGCTCAAGCACGCCGCCGATGGAGCGCATGCCGTAGGAGATGCCGCCCGGCCCGCACGTTTCCTGGCCCAGCACGCCGTGGCGCAGCGGGATTTTTTCATCTTTTTCACGCATCGGGTATTTGCCCACGCGAATATGCGCCATCACGAAATCCACATCGGTAAAGGCTGCTTTCGGATCGGTGGTGTAACTAAATTCAATCTCAGGCGCCTGCTCCCTGAGGATGATTTTGCACGCCTCCGCGATAACCTCCTGACGTGCTCCGTCATTGTCATAGAACTTCAGCGCACGCAGCGGGAAACGGTCACGGTTGGCTAACAGCATCAGGACGATACCAGGCGTGAATGTACTGCCGCCGCCTGCAATAACAACTGAGAATTTTTTCATGATATAGCCTCTGTCAGAGTGGTTTGTTCGTTTGTTAAAGGGGTTTTCATCAGCGATTCCAGCTGGTCGCGCACCTGAGGAACGTGCAGACCGACAATCACCTGAATGCCGTTGCCGCGTCGCACCACACCGTGTGCGCCCAGGGCTTTGAAGACGTCGTCGCTTTGGGTTTTCGTCATATCCACCAGGGCGATACGCAGGCGGGTGGCGCAGTTATTGATACTTTCGATATTTGCTGCGCCGCCGAGCGCCTGTAAGAACCCAGCGGCCTGTCCGACTTGCTGGCTGGCTGCTGCCGGGGCGGTGGTTTGCCCACGCGCCGCCTTATAGTCGGCCTTGCTGTAGAGCTTGATTTCGCTCTCTTCCCGGCCCGGCGTTTTTAGATTCAGACGTTCGATAAGCGTCCTGAAGACCACGAAATAGAGAGCGGTGAAGCAGAGGCCGATGCCAATCTGGGTGAATACCGTCGAGGCGTGGTTATGGAACATCGGGATCCAGTTTTGCGGCAGGAACTGGTCCAGCAGACCGCCCCCCATGTTCCCCACCACCCCGAAGGTATACATCACCGTCGCCATCGTTGCGGCCAGCACGGCGTGGATGGCAAACAGCAACGGCGAGATAAACAGGAAGGTGAACTCCAGCGGTTCGGTAATACCCACCAGCACGGCGGTAAGCGTGGCCGGAACCAGCAGCCCCGCAACCTTGACGCGGTTTTCCGGCGACGCGGTGTACCAGATCGCCAGCGCAATCCCGACCGAGCCAAACACTTTCGAATTGCCGTGCAGGGCGAAGCCGCCTTCAGGGAACAGTGTTTTCAGCGGCACAGTGCTCTGGCTGAATTCCTGCAGGTGCTGCGCCCAGTAGACCTGAATGCCGCCCTCTACCGCCGCCGGGCCGAAGATAAACGGACCGTAGACGAAGTGGTGCAATCCGGTTGGGATCAGAATGCGTTCCAGGAAGGTATAGACCCATACGCCGAGCGCACCGGCAGAGCGCAGGAAAGCCTGCAGGGACTCAATGCCCATCTGCACTTTCGGCCAGCCCAGCAGCGTCAGCCAGGCGCAGGGCATCATCACGAAGAACGCGAGGATAACGACAAACGAGGTACCCTGGAAAATCCCCAGGAAGACTGGCAACGGCTTGTCGAAAAATCGGTTGTGGATGGCGGTGACGAGCCCGGAAATGATAATCGCCCCGATGATGCTGGTATCAAGCGTTTTGATTCCGGCAATCATCGCCAGCCCGCTGCCAGCAGTGGGTTCAGCAGAGAAGTCGACGCCAAAGAAGTGACCCCAGGTCATCCCCATCGCGTTGATAAAGTAGTTCCAGGTCAGAAAGCTAATCAGCACCGCCAGACAGGCGCGGCCCTGCGCCTGCTTTGCCAGGCCAATCGGTAAGCCGACAGCAAAAATCAGCGGCATATTGCGGAACACCGCCCAGCCGCCCTCTTCGATGATGTGAACAATCTGCGCGAACAGATGATCGGGGGCCGTTAAAGCTTCGCCGACAAACAGCGGGTTGCGAAGCATGATGGCGATCCCGACCACGATCCCGGCAAAGGGAAACAGTAAAACCGGGGTGAACATGGCGCCGCCAAAACGTTGTATTTGACTGAGCATTTTTAAATCCTCATGAAACAACCTGTAGGGGTAGAGGCCTTTATGATTTTTTACTGGCCTGAGGTGAGCATAAGAAGTTACTGATGCGGGAACATGGCGTGCCGCTGCGATTCGTGATCGCATTCATGGTTTTAATTTGACCAATCAGGTCTACTTTTGATAGCAAATATGGACAAGTTAAGACGTAATTCACGCCATAACGGGCGAGCAGAGGTCTACAGGTGATCTACAAATCTATTGCCGACAGATTGCGGCTACGGCTCAATTCGTCGGACTACAACATTGGCAGCCCGTTACCCGGCGAAAAAGCGCTGGCAAAGGAGTTTGGCGTAGCCCGGATGACCATCCGCAAGGCATTGGATCTGCTGGTAAGCTGGGGGCTGGTTGAACGTCGACACGGCAGCGGGACGTTCGTGGCGCGCAAAGACGTTCATCATGAAACGACTAACCTGACCGGGCTGGTGGAGGTACTGCGCCAGCAGGGGAAAGAAGTGCAGAGCAAGGTGTTGCAGTTTGAAGTGATGCCCGCGCCGCCCGCCATCGCCAGCCAGCTGCGGATTCAGGTTGATGAGCGGATCTATTTTTCAAGGCGGGTGCGTTACGTGGACGGAAAACCGCTGATGCTGGAGGACAGCTTTATGCCGGTGAAGCTGTTCCGCAATCTTTCCCTGGCGCATCTCGAAGGGTCTAAGTTTGATTACATCGAGAAGGAGTGCGGGATCACCATTAGCGGCAACTACGAGAGCCTGACGCCAGTGCTGGCAGATAAACAGCTGGCCGGTTATATGAATCTGCCGGAACAGACGCCGCTGCTGCGCATCACCTCTCTTTCCTACAGCGACAGCGGCGAGTTCCTCAACTATTCCGTGATGTTCCGGAACACCAGCGATTACCAGGTGGACTACCATCTGCGGCGTATCCACCCGGAAGACTTATTAGCCCATCCCCCAGAACAGCACCGCCAGTAGTTGCGGGGTGATAATGCGCAAAAACATCACCAGCGGATAGACCGTGGCGTAGGACAACGCCGCCGCGCCGCTGGTGGCGTGCAGGTTATTGGCGAACGCCAGCGCGGGCGGATCGGTCATGGAACCGGCCAGCATGCCGCACAGCGTGAGATAGTTCATTTTAGCGAACATACGCGCCAGTAATCCGACCGTTATCAGCGGGATGGCGGTAATGAATACGCCGTAGCCTACCCAGCTCATCCCTTCGCCGTTCACCAGAGTATCGACAAAATCGCCACCGGATTTCAGCCCCACCACCGCCAGAAACAGCACGATGCCCAACTCCCGCAGCGCCAGGTTAGCGCTCGGCGGCATAAACCAGTAGAGCTTACCGATGGAGCCGATACGCCCGAGGATCAGCGCCATAATGAGCGGCCCGCCTGCCAGCCCCAGCTTCAGTGCTACCGGGAAGCCGGGCACGTACAGGGGGATGGAGCCAAGCATGACGCCAAGCCCGACGCCGATAAAGACCGGCAGCATCTGCACCTGCTGGAGTTTTTGCTGGGCGTTGCCCACCATGTTCGCTACGGCATCAATAGATGAAGGACGCCCGACGAGGTTGAGAATATCACCGAATTGCAGGCTGGCATCCTGGCTGGCCACCAGCTCGACACCGGCGCGGTTAAGCCGGGAGATCACCACGTCATAACGCTCTTTTACCTGCAAATCGCGTATTTTCTTGCCCAGAACCTTCTCATTGGTCACTACCACGCGCTCCACGCGCATGTCCGTTCCACGGGTTGAGAGCGAGGTATCCACCTCCTGACCAATCACCAGCCGGGCATTGTTTAAATCCGCCGGTTGCCCTACCAGATGCAGGAGATCGCCGTGCTGAATGAGGGTGTCAGGTGAAGGCACCATCAGCGTGTCGTCACGTTTCAGGCGTGAACAGATAATGGTCGCGCTGTTCAGAATGGGAACATCCTGTATCGCCATATTATTCAGGTTAGGGTTTTCGACGCGAATGTTGATGGTTTTAATGAGCGCATGGCCGTTGGTCAGCGTGCTTTCATGCTCTTTCGCCTCCTGCTCGACGTTAATGCGGAACAGCACGCGCACCAGCCACATGGAGAGCAAAATACCGCAAATGCCAAACGGATAGGCCATGGCGTAGCTCATCCCCATCTGATCGACGACATCAGCAGGGATACCCAGATCGCGCAGAATTTGCTGGCCCGCCCCGAGCGCGGGCGTATTGGTTACGGCGCCGGAGAAGATGCCCAGCACGACGGGCAGCGGAATAGCGAAGAGTTTGTGCAGAATGGCGGTGACCAGCCCACCCATCACGACGATGCCGAAGGCAAAGAGATTAAGGCGTAAACCGGAGACGCGCAGGGAAGCGAAGAAGCCCGGCCCCACCTGAATACCGATGGTATACACAAAGAGGATCAGGCCGAACTCCTGGATGAAATGCAGCATATCGGCGCTGAGCACCCACCCAAGCTGGTCGGCAAAATGGCCGACAAAAATCCCGCCGAAAAGCACTCCGCCAATCCCAAACCCGACGCCGCGGATTTTGATATTCCCCAGCCATAGCCCCACTACCGCGACAAGGGCCAACACGCTGACGGTTAACGCGATATCACTCATGTTCCACATCCTGTGTATAACCTTAGTTATAACAGGGATTCTCTCAGAGCTGGCGGCGGTTGTATGGGCGATGGCGCACAAAAAAGCCCTGCCGGGGCAGGGCCTTGTGCGGTCTGTGAGCGTTGTCGGGTGGCGGCTGCGCCTAACCCGACCTACAGTTTCGGCGGGTTTGTTAACTGTTTAACGCCGGCCTGTCGCTAATGGCGATGCGCTGCGGCGCGATAGCTTCCGGCACGTTACGGGTGAGGTCAATATTCAGCAGCCCGTTAGTGAACGTCGCGCCAGAAACTTCCATATGGTCTGCCAGGGTAAAGCTCAGGCTAAACGGCTGAGTGACAAGCCCCTGATGCAACCATTTGGTCTCGGTGTCAGGTTTTTCCGGTGACCCTTTAACGGTCAGGCGCGTACCCTCAAGCTGGATGTCGAGATCTTCCTGACGGAACCCGGCCAGCGCAAGCGTGATGCGGTAGTGGTTATCATCGCTTTTTTCGATGTTGTACGGCGGAAACGTCTGCTGTTCGGTTGCGCTTTGCAGCGCGTTAGCCAGTTTGTCAAAACCGATCCACTGACGCAGCAGGGGGGAAAAATCATAGTTACGCATACTAAATCTCCTTCTGAGAAGCGAGTTCGGCACAGTTTATTTTTGTGCGCAGTTGTACCTGCAAACCCTTACGGATTCGCATATGCTCCCTTTACGGCAAGCAATTTCAGGTGGGCCGCAGCCGCGACCCGCTTAATTAATTGATTTCGATACGACGCGGTTTTTTCTCTTCCGGAATCACACGTTCCAGCTCGATAAACAGCAGGCCGTTCACCAGGTTCGCGCCCTTGACGTGGATGTTCTCAGCCAGCTGGAACTTGCGTTCAAAGTTGCGCTCTGCGATGCCCTGGTAGAGGTAGGTTCGTTCTTTCTGCTCGCCCGCATGGGAGCCTTTCACCACCAGCAGATTGTCCTGCGCGGTGATCTCCAGTTCGCTCTCTGCGAAACCGGCGACAGCAATCGCAATGCGATAGTGGTTTTCGTCAACCAATTCAACGTTGTAAGGAGGATAGCCGTTGCTCTGGCTCTGGTTGTTTTCTAAGTGGTTGAACAGACGATCAAAACCAATGGCAGAACGGTATAGCGGAGAGAGATCGAAATTACGCATAGATAAAAACTCCTGGAATCAGCGAGAAAATGTAGCCTTCCACCATGGACAGGCTTCTGCTTCCCCGAACACCCATCAGGCGTGTCCGTTATCGGGTTACATTCTTAAAATGGGTCTGGATACGGCCTTTTCAAGCCTGTTGATGTGAGATTTTTTTGCACTTTGCTGGTTGTCGCATAGACTCAGGGGCACAGCACAAAGGGTTAAATTGCGATGGCGACCACAGTGCGGGAGTTTTGAGCTATCCATTTTGAACGCGCCTCGCTATAACCCTGAGTTGCAGGTCAATGCCGTGCTACTAATGATGACTGAGTGATGATGAGAAATGTTCTGATTAAGCTGGCGACGTTCAGCGGGGTTGTTTTACTTTGCGGGTGTTCGAGCGTGATGTCGCACACCGGCGGTAAAGAAGGAACATATCCGGGGACGCGCGCCAGTGCCGCCATGATCTCTGATGATGAGACAAACTGGGGTACCAAATCTCTGGCGATTCTTGATATGCCGTTTACGGCGGTTGCCGATACGCTTCTGCTGCCGTGGGATATGTTCCGCACCGACAGCTCAGTGCGTTCGCGCGTTGAGAAAAGCGAGCAGGAGACGCTGGCGACTAACTCCGTCATCCCGCCCGCAGAGATGACCCCGCGCTAATTCTGTGCGGTTTCCGTTAGCCACAGCTGGCGGAAACCGTCCTTCTCTTCCATCCACGCAACAAAACGTCCGTCCGGGGAAAACACCACAGCGTCAGCAGACGGCGGGTTGCCATGATCGGACGTCAAAAACGTCACCTTTCCGGTCTGCGCATCGCAGCAGGCAATGCGGCCTGCAAGCACAAATCCCAGCCCGTTGCCGGAAGGATGCCAGCTAAAGGCCGACTGAATATCACTCTCAGCGTGGGTCAACTGACGCGGCTCACCGCCTTCAGGGGAGATAAGCCACAGCTGCACAATGCCGTTATCGTCCCGCATTAAAAACGCAATCTGCGTCCCCTGTGGATTGCTGCGCACCCAGTGGCGCGGCACGTTCACCAGCCCCGGATACGCCTTCTGATGGGTGAAGGTAAGGCGGCGTTGCATGACGCCCGCAGGCGGCGCGGGCATTGTATCCGGCGTCCCCTGCAACGGCGCATCGCCCGCCCGTTTCCAGCCCTGCTCGTCCTTGGGAAGGTCCACAATAAACAGTTCGGGCACTTTCTCGCCTTTCGCAGACACCGTATCGCCGATAAACGCCAGCCTGTCGTTGCCCACCCAGCCCTCTTCATAGGCGCGGTTAATCTCATCGCTGCCCGGTTGCGGGTTCGGCGTTGTCCGGCTTACCAGTACGCTCCAGAAGGTTCCGGCATATTCCCGCGGATGGTTCCCCTGTGGGTTTACCGGACCAAAAGGCGCCGCCACCCCGACGTTACGCAAATCCAGCTGCGGATCGCGCGCGTGCAGTACATGGTCGTTGTAGGTAAAGCTGACGAACTGCCCGTTCGGGCTAAAAACGTGAACGTGGCTGCCGCCACGCAGCGCCCCCGCCGTGTAAGGCGCGGTGATATCCATCGCATCAAGATTGCTCACCTGGCCGTTGTGCGCAATCACTCCCTGACGATGGTGAAAATCATACTGCCAGTCTGCATCCGGTTTTTTCGGGCCGTGGATAAAAACATATTTGTCCTGCGCCGGATGAACGGTCACCACGCCGACATGCGCGCCGTCAGTCGCACGGTAGATCACCTCAACCTCGCCCGTACCGACGTTGACCCGCTCAATGGTTTTACCGGTAAACGACGCGCCGGACGGGCGGACATCATAGACAAGCCACTGGCTGTCTGGCGTCCAGATGTTGATGTTGGTGAGCTGGTGGTTGCGGGAAGCGAAGGTGATTTGTTTCATGAAAATACCCTGATGCGCGGTTATCGCATCAGGGTAAAACATCCGAAGGGATTAGCCTACTCGTTTCACGTCACCTACCAGCAGGATGTAGGAGAGCGCGCCGATCAGCGCCACGGCAGAGATATACACCAGAGCCGGACCAAAGCCGTAGTCCTGCGCCAGGTAACCGATGACCAGCGGCACGGTGATCCCGCCCAGGCCGCCAACGAAGTTAAACACGCCACCGGTCAGGCCAATCAGCCGCATCGGTGCCAGGGACGACACCAGCGACCAGGTGATGGAGGCAAAACCGTTCCCGAAGAACGCTACCGCCATCAGGGTCATGATCCACACTGGATCGTTGGTGTAGTTCGCTCCCATGATGCAGGTAGAGATCAGCAGTCCGCAGATAATCGGCGTTTTACGCGCAACGCCCAGTGAGAAGCCTTTTTTCACCAGCTTATCCGCCAGCCAGCCCGAGAGCAGCACGCCGAAAAACGCCGCAAGGAAGGGTACGGTGGTCATAAAGCCCGCCTTCAGCGCGGTTATCCCTTTTTCCTGGGTCAGATAGTTCGGGAACCAGGTGAGGAAGAACCACAGCGTGGAGGTCACCGCGAACTGGCCCAGATATACGCCCACCAGCTTACGGTGGAAGACCAGCTTCCAGTCCGCTCTGGTCAGCGGCTGGCGCGCCTCTTTTTTCACTGGCGCATCGCCGTCCACCAGACCGCCGCCGTCGCGGATGTAGTCCAGTTCGGCTTTGGTGATGCTTTTGGTCAGACGCGGCGGCTGATAGACCTTAAACCAGATTAACGACCAGATAATGCCGATCCCGCCGGTGACGATGAACACCCAGTGCCAGCTCAGCAGCTCCTGGATCCAGATTAACAGCGGCGTCAGAAACGCCAGACCAACAAACTGCCCGGAGGTGTAAAAACCAACAGCGGAAGCGCGTTCGTGTTCAGGGAACCAGCTGGTCACCATGCGGTTGTTGGTCGGGAACGCGGGCGCTTCAAACACCCCGGTGATGGCGCGCAGGCCTATCAGCGACATCAGCCCGGTGGCGAAGCCCTGGAACAGGGTCGCCACGGACCAGCCCAAAATAGCGATAAAGTAGGTCAGACGTGACCCCACGCGGTCAAGGAACCAGCCGCCGGGGATCTGGCAGAGCGTATACAGCCAGGCAAACGCCGAGAAGACGTAGCCCATTTCCGCTTTGGTGATGCCAAACTCTTCCTGAATATGGGCCGAGGCCACGGCGAGGTTGGCGCGGTCTACATAGCAAATGACCACGGTAATAAAGATCATGATCAGCGTCAGGTAACGACGACGCCCGGTTTTTGCAGCAGTAACTGGAATATCCATCGCAATCTGTCTCCAGATTTTGGGCATAGCGAAGCCGCTCACCATGCCCTGTAATTTACAGAGGGTTATATTTTTTCTATGTACGTTTTTTTTGCCCGGTGGCGCTTCGCTTACCGGGCCTACGAGAGAGTAGGCCGGATAAGCGTAGCGCCATCCGGCGATTTACCACTCGGCTACGGAACCGTCTTCAAGACGCCACAGTGGGTTACGCCAGTCCGGCGCACTTTTACTCAGCTCAATGACTTTGGCTTCGTCGATCTCCACGCCAAGGCCCGGCTTCGTTAAAGGTTTAAAGAAACCGCCTTCCATGCTGAAGTCTTCTTTGTTTTTCACAAAGTCGAGCAGCTCCGCGCCCTTGTTATAGTGAATGCCCATGCTTTGTTCCTGGAACACTGCATTACGGGAGACGAAGTCCACATGCAGACAGGCTGCCAGCGCAATCGGCCCAAGCGGACAGTGCGGTGCCAGCGCCACATCGTAGGCTTCTGCCATGCCGGCAATTTTGTAGCATTCGGTGATGCCACCCGCGTGGGAGAGGTCCGGTTGCAGGATCGCAATGCCGCCCGCTTCCAGCACGCGCTTAAACTCGAAGCGCGAGAACATACGCTCCCCCGCCGCGATGGGAATGTGCGTCTGTTCAGCCAGTTTTGGATAGTATTCCGCCTGCTCGGCCAGAACAGGCTCTTCAATAAACAGCGGGCGATACGGCTCCAGCTCTTTAATCAGCACTTTGGCCATTGGCGCGCTGACGCGGCCGTGGAAATCCAGGCCAAACTCAATCTCGTTGCCGAAAGCCTCGCGGATTTGCGCCACGGTGTTCACCGCCCGGTCTACCGCGCGCGAGTTATCGATAACGCCCATCTCTTCGCAGCCGTTGAGTTTGAAGGTGTCAAAACCGATGTTGCGCAGCTGCCGGATACCGTCGATCACTTCCGCAGGGCGGTCACCGCCCACCCAGCTGTAGGCTTTGATTTTGTCTCGCACCAGGCCGCCCATTAATTGCCAGACCGGGGCATTCAGAACTTTGCCTTTGATATCCCACAGCGCCTGATCGATACCGGCGATGGCGCTCATCAGGATCGGACCGCCACGGTAAAATCCCGCCCGGTACATGACCTGCCACAGGTCGTTGATGCGCGCCGGATCCTGGCCAATCAGGTATTCACCCAGCTCGTGAACCGCGGCTTCAACCGTACGCGCACGGCCTTCAATCACCGGCTCGCCCCAGCCAACCACGCCTTCGTCGGTTTCGATTTTCAGGAACATCCAACGCGGGGGTAAACGGTACGTGGTAAGTTTGGTTATTTTCATTGCACTGCCTCTCGATACGCTTTCACAAATGCTGCCGCCTGCTGTGCGGTACGCTCAACGGGCTGTCCGGCACGATAGAGATCGCTGCCCAGCCCCGCGCCCGCACAACCCGCTTTTATCCACTGCACCAGGTTTTCCGGCGTGACGCCGCCCACGGCAAAGACCGGCACGCTGGCGGGTAAGACCGCTTTCAGCGCTTTGATGTAATCCGGGCCAAAGGCCGACGACGGGAAAATTTTGAGAGACTGTGCGCCCGCATCGAGGGCGGCAAAGGCTTCTGTGGCCGTGGCGCAACCCGGGCATACGGTCATGCCGTAATCCACCGCCCGGCGGATCACCTCGGGGTTGATATTCGGTGTGACGATAAGCTTGCAGCCCATCTTCGCCAGTTCATCCACCTGCTCCGGCTGTAATACGGTACCAGCACCAATCAGCGCCTTATCACCGAACGCCTTAACAACTGCCGGAATGCTTTTTTCCCATTCCGGGGAGTTGAGCGGGATTTCCACCGCGTCGAACCCGGCGTCGATCACCGCGCCAACGTGCGCTAAGGCCTCACCGGGCGTGATACCGCGCAAAATCGCGATCAGGGGAAGTTCAGTTTGCCACTGCATGAGCGATGCTCCTTATGCCTGCCTGAAATGCCGTGTCACCTTCCACCGCAGCAACATCCCGTCCGATAGCGTGGAACGCCTGGCGGTAACGAGACGTCAGCGATGAACCCGCGACGAGCGTGATGGCCTGCTGCCCGGCGAACCCGTCGCTCAGGGAGGCGACTTCGGCGCCAATCAGCAGGCCGGACAGAAATTCGCTGACCTGCTCGCGCGGAAGATTTCCCAGCACGTGCGAGGCGCGAACCTCAAAAAGTTGCGGCAAAACGGCAGGGGATGCGATCCCGCGCTCAAGCCCGGCGGCAAACGCTTCCGGCGAAGGGGTTTGCTCCGGCAAACCGGCCCCCACCAGCGAATGCTTAAGCAGCAAGTGGTGCAGTTCGCCGGTCATCACCGTGCGGAAATCATGAATTTGCTCAGCATCCGCCTGGACCCATTTGCAGTGCGTCCCGGGCATGACGTAGACAGAAGAAGGAGAAAGGGTGCGCGCCCCGAGCAGCTGCGTCTCTTCGCCGCGCATCACGTTATGGTTATCGTCGCGAGAGACGCATAAACCGGGAATAATCCAGACATTGTCGCCAACAGACGTTAACTGATCGCCAACGGCGGTGAAATGCACCGGAACCGACAGGTAAGGCGCAACCTTCCAGCCCACGTTACTGCCGACCATTCCGGCCATCACCACTGGCGTAGTACCGTCGCGCCAGTTTTGTGTCACCTCTGCTAACACCGCTTCGGGGGATTTACCGTTCAGGCGCGTCACACCTGCTTCTGATTGCCTGCTTTCCAGACACTGCTCCCCCTGGTAGAGCCAGGCGCGCAGATTGGTCGATCCCCAGTCAATTGCGATGTAGCGTGATGTCATGTGATTTCCTTCAACCTTCGTGTCGAGCTGGCGATCATGGTCAGCGCCGCCTGCTCTGCCGCATCGCCGTCCTGATGCCGTATCGCATCGAACAGCGCTTTATGTTCCTGAAGCGTTTTCGGCATGTTGGCCTCATCGCCCATCCAGGTACGTTCAAAAACTGCTCGCTGTAGCGAGCTGATCGCCACGCTAAGCTGCTGTAACACCGGGTTATGCACCGACTGCAGTACCGCCTCGTGGTAGCGAATGTCCGCCTCGTTGAACGCCTCCCGATTCTGGTTATTGGCGATCATGTCGTTTAACGCCGACTCAATCTGTGCCAGGTCACCTGACGTTGCGCGCTCTGCCGCCCAGCGGGCGATGGCCGGTTCCACCAGATTTCGGACTTCGCTCATCGCGCCGATAAGCCGTGGGTCGTAGTCGTTTTCCAGTACCCATTGCAGAACATCGGTATCGAGGTAGTTCCACTGGTTACGCGGCGCAACAAACGCGCCGCGATAGCGCTTCATTTCAATCAGCCGCTTCGCCATCAGCGAGCGGAACACTTCCCGGATGATATTGCGCGAGGTTTCAAACTCCTCGCACAGTTCCGCCTCTGCTGGCAGCGGCGAACCGGGAACGTATTTGCCACCCACAATCTGAGTGCCCAGCGTGATGACAATGCGATCGGTTTTATTGAGTGTCATGGAGAGTCCTTGTGCTCTGTAAGTCCATCACTACTTTACCGCGACCGCTGAATTTCGCCTCACTTTTGCAGTACAAACGTGAGTCCTTTAGCCTTTGCTGTGGTGACAATGTAGTACAATCAGTTAATGTTGTACTACAATCTAGATCACAAAAAGAACAATTCGATAAATTCAGGGCCAAAAAAAGCCCCGGTTGATAACCGAGGCTGATGATTACAGACAGCTGTTAGGACAGGACAAATTTCTCAATCGCATAAGCCACGCCGTCTTCCAGGTTAGATTTGGTGACGAAGTTCGCCACTTCTTTCACCGACGGGATCGCGTTATCCATCGCCACGCCCATGCCTGCATATTCGATCATCGCAATATCGTTTTCCTGGTCGCCCAGCGCCATGATCTCCTCAGGCTTGATGCCCAGCGCATCGGCAAGCGATTTGACGCCCGTGCCTTTATTGACGCGTTTATCGAGGATTTCGAGGAAGTACGGCGCACTTTTCAGCACGGTGTATTTCTCTTTTACCTCAGCCGGAATGCGTGAGATGGCTTTGTCGAGAACCGCAGGTTCATCAATCATCATCACTTTCAGGAACTGGGTTGCCGGGTCCATGTTTTCCGCTTCGCAGAACACCAGTGGAATGGTTGCAACGTAGGACTCGTGCACCGTGTAGTAGCTGATATCGCGGTTGGCGGTGTAAAGCGTATTGCGATCGAGCGCGTGGAAGTGAGAGCCCACTTCGCGGGAGAGCTTTTCCAGGAAACGGTAGTCATCATAGCTCAGTGCAGTTTGCGCCACCGTGCTGCCATCGGCTGCCTTTTGCACCAGAGCGCCGTTATAGGTGATGCAGTAATCGCCAGGCTGATTCATGTGCAGCTCTTTCAGGTAGCTGTGCACCCCGGCATACGGGCGTCCGGTGGTGAGCACCACGTTCACGCCTTTTTCGCGTGCGGCGGCGATCGCATTTTTAACGGCAGGAGAGATAGTGTGGTCTGGCAGCAGCAGCGTGCCGTCCATATCGATTGCAATGAGTTTGATAGCCATGAGGTCCCCGGGATAAATGAGTGCTATTTCATGCTAACGCGATTAAGCACACAAAAATAGAGCTACCTTGCGTAACAAAAAGCCCCTTTTATATTTATCCCGGGAACAAGAACTCACTCGCGGGTGAGAACGATTTTGCCAAACGCACCGCGATCCAGATGCTCAAGCGCCTGTTCCAGTTCGTCAAAACGATAGCGATGTTCAATCACCGGTTTTAACTCCGTGACATCAACAGCACGGACGAAATCTTCCAGCGCCCGGCGGTGTCCAACCCCAATCCCCTGAATGACGGGGGATTTCAGCAGCAGCTCGCCAGCAGGCAGGGAAATGTCCGTTCCGGCCAGCACGCCAATAACGGAGATACGCCCGTGAACGGCTACCGCGCGAAGGGAATGTCTCAGGTTCTCCCCACCCACGGTTTCGATAATATGGTCGATGCCGCGATCCTGCGTCAGTGCCAGCGTATTTTCAGCCCAGTCGCCTTTCAGTCGGTTGATGCCCTGGCTGGCCCCCAGCTTTTTGGCCAGTGCCAGTTTTTCATCACTCCCCGACGTAACAATAACTTCTGCGCCGTGCGCTTTTGCTATCTGCAAAGCGAATAGCGCCACACCGCCCGTGCCTTGTACCAGCACCGATTGCCCGGCGCGTAAATGACCGCGCTCCACCAGCGCGAACCATGCGGTAAGCCCCGCGCAAGGAAGCGTGCTGGCCTCAGCGTCATCCAGGCTTTCCGGGGACGCCACCAGCGCGTTTTCACTCACAATCACATATTCGGCCAGCATGCCCTGGAAGTATCCACCGGACGTTTTATAGGGCAAATCGCGCGCGTCTGCCTGCGGCTTGCCGTCGATCCATTCCGGGAAGAAGGTTGAGATGACGCGTGCGCCGGGTTTGAAACGCGTAACGCCGTCGCCAACGCTGTCCACCACGCCTGCCATGTCAGATGCTGGGGTAAACGGGAAGGAAAGCGGAATCGGCATCGTGCCTTCAATCACCATTTTATCCCGGTAGTTGAGCGCAACGGCACTCACCCGCACGCGGATCTCACCCGGGCCGGGCTGTGGCACAGGCACCTGAACAAGCTGAAGGCTCTCGCGCCCAAGGGCGTTCATTGACCAGCGCTGCATTGTTTCTGTCATTTTTTCTCTCCTGCCATCAAATAAGCTTTAGGACTGACAGTCTACCGTTGACGTTTGGTCGCCAGTGGCGATAAGTTTTCCCATAATTGATGACGCAGTGGATACAATTCATGACCGATACGCTGAAGGATATACCTGTATTTGTGGCCGCCGTTGAGGCGGGAAGTTTTGCGCAGGCCGCCGTCCGTCTGCATTTGTCGCGCTCGGCGGTAGGAAAAAGCATTGCTCGTCTTGAAGAGCGGCTGGGGGTACGTCTTTTCCAGCGTACCACCCGCAGCCAGAGGCTGACCGACAACGGCGCTCTGTTTTATGAACGCTGCCTTCGCGCGCTGGAGGAGATTCGGGGCGCGGAGTCGCTGCTTGAAACAGGGAAGCAGCAGGTCAGCGGCCGCCTGCGCGTCGCCATGCCGGTTCTGTTTGGTCGCCAGTGCGTCGCGCCACTGCTGATAGAACTGACGCAGGAACATCCTGGGCTTGAGCTTGAAATGTCATTCAGCGACCGCGTGGTGGATCTGGTAGAGGAAGGCTTTGATATGGCGGTACGTAACGGCACGCTGCAGGACAGCAGCCTGCTGGTCGCCAGAAGGCTGGGCGAGCATCGCATGGTGCTGTGTGCCGCCCCGGATTACCTGATGAAGTACGGCCAGCCAGAAAACGTTGCTGATTTACCCCACCACACTGCCATTAACTATCTGCGATCAGGCAGAGTGCTGCCCTGGCAGCTAATGGATAGCGAAGGGAGATCGCACACCTTTACTCCCCGCTCATCGCTCAATATGGATGATTTACAGGCAATCTGCGACGCTGCGTTGGCCGGACACGGCCTTGCGTGGTTGCCCTGCTGGATGGCCCGCAGAGAAATACATCAGGGAAAACTCATCCCGCTTTTAAAGCAGGCACCGGACGTGCGCTTCGACGTTCATGCAGTCTGGCAGCAGACGCCGCATCTGCCGCTGAGGGTTAGAATAGCGATAGATACGCTGGCGAGCCGTTTACCGTCCCTGATGTCGCTGGATATGCCTGCGCCCATAAAAAAGCCGCGCTAAAAGCGCAGATTAACGATCTGATTCATACAGGCAAACCTGCTTACCAGGCGAAACTCTGCTTATAACAGTGAAGTACACATCCTGACTACGTTCTGACGTCCACAGCTCCCCGGCCGGGGCTTTTCTCGCAAAGGAATAGCCACGCAAAACAAGATATTGTTTAAGTGCAGCGGTATCAGATACCCCGCTAAAGCACACCCCAGCGGTGTCCGGCTGTCCATTTGCAGCAGAGTGACTGAAGGTATAATCCGTTGAAAGGCGTGGTGCCTGCTTAATCGATTCTGGGGTGTAAAGATGATAGCGAACCCTATCTGATTCACGGTATGTCATCTCAGGCTCATACGGCAAAAGGAGGTATATGACCGTGACAATCACAATGGCCAGCCCTGAGAATATGGCTAACTTTTTCATGCTCAACGTCGTCCTGAGTGGGTAAAGAAGGAATGATATGTGCCGTTATCGTTAAGAATACGAACAATGTCTGAACTGAAGTTATCAAACGGCGTTACCCACCTCATAAAGCGGGGAAGCGGGCCTTTATAGGGTTCATGCCGGATATTAAGGTCATCAGGGTCGGGAAAAATCAATGGAAGAAAACCCCGGTTCTTGAAATTACCGATCGGTCCGTAATGATCCCAGCGGCGTAGTGCGCTTTCACGACTGACAGGCCGCAACTGAGCCCGGTAATCCGAAGGAATCAGCGCCCTGTAAAAACCGAGCAGATCCGACACCAGGTCTTCTCCGCTGAACCCGCTATCGGTGTACCAACTGAAAAAAGCGCGGGACTGGTAATTTTCAAAATTTCTCGCGGTATCCATCATCATAGCCAGGGCAATGCTGTTAATTTCTGACATCGAGCGCCCACGTTTTATTTCCCAGCGAACAAACTTACCCGTTCCGGCCAGTCCTTTCCCGATATTCATTCTCTGATTGTATGCAATCGTGTAATAAGGTCTGCCACTGGCTTCGCCGCTGCTGAAATCAGCCAGAAGCAGGGAAATATCTTCGCCCCTGGCATGCCCCAGGTCGATCCAACCGAGGACCTCACTGTAGACGAGGCCGCTGCGGGTCGTTACCTGCCATTCATCGGCCCCGATAATATCGCTCCTGCTGCTCATACGGTTTATTCCTTTTTCCGTACCGATTTCAACTTTAACAGACCACCATACTCTTTATCGGGGTATATACTCCTGGGCGAGGATCACATCAATGAGATCGACTTCGTTTTATTGATATTCAAATATAAGTAAAAAAAAGAGAGTGACATCATGTCACTCTCTTTTTTGTTATTAGCCGACTGCATTCATTATGAGACATCATTTGGAATGAGCCCCACAAAAACAACCGTTAAATATCGATATTCGCCGCTTTCAGGGCGTTCTCTTCGATGAAGGCGCGACGTGGTTCAACCGCGTCACCCATCAGGGTAGTGAACAGCTGATCCGCTGCGATTGCATCTTTAACGGTGACGCGCAGCATGCGACGGCTTTCCGGATCCATAGTGGTTTCCCACAACTGGTCCGGGTTCATTTCGCCCAGGCCTTTATAACGCTGAATAGAGAGGCCACGACGGGACTCTTTCACCAGCCACTCCAGCGCCTGTTCGAAGCTGGCTACCGGCTGACGACGCTCGCCACGTTCGATGAACGCGTCGTCTTCGATCAGACCACGCAGCTTCTCGCCGAGGGTGCAGATACGGCGGTATTCCGGACCGGTAACAAACTCGTGCTCCAGCGGGTAGTCGGTATCGACGCCGTGGGTACGCACGCGTACGATCGGCTCGAACTGCTGCTCAGCGTTCTGCTGAACGTCGAACTTCCACTGGCTGCCGTGCTGCTCTTTCTCGTTCAGCTCGCTCACCAGGGTGTTCACCCAGCGGGTGACGGTCTGCTCGTCGCTCAGATCGGCTTCGGTCAGGGTCGGCTGATAAATCAGCTCTTTCAGCAGCGCTTTCGGATAGCGACGCTCCATACGGCCAATCATTTTCTGCGTGGCGTTGAACTCGGAGACCAGACGCTCCAGCGGTTCACCGGCCAGCGCTGGCGCGCTGGAGTTTGCGTGCAGGGTCGCACCATCAAGGGCGATCGCGATTTGGTACTGATCCATCGCCTCGTCATCTTTAATGTACTGTTCCTGCTTGCCTTTCTTCACTTTATACAGCGGCGGCTGGGCAATGTAGACGTGGCCGCGCTCAACGATTTCCGGCATCTGACGATAGAAGAAGGTCAACAGCAGCGTACGAATGTGCGAGCCGTCGACGTCCGCATCGGTCATGATGATGATGCTGTGATAGCGCAGTTTGTCCGGGTTGTACTCGTCGCGACCGATGCCGCAGCCGAGCGCGGTGATGAGCGTCGCCACTTCCTGAGAAGAGAGCATCTTGTCGAAGCGCGCTTTCTCAACGTTAAGGATTTTACCCTTCAGCGGCAGAATCGCCTGGTTCTTGCGGTTACGGCCCTGCTTTGCAGAACCGCCCGCGGAGTCCCCTTCCACAAGGTACAGTTCAGACAGCGCCGGATCGCGTTCCTGGCAGTCAGCCAGTTTGCCCGGCAGGCCTGCCAGGTCCAGCGCGCCTTTACGGCGGGTCATTTCACGGGCTTTACGCGCCGCTTCACGGGCACGCGCCGCATCGATAATTTTACCCACCACGATTTTCGCGTCGGACGGGTTTTCCAGCAGGTATTCGCTCAGCAGTTCGTTCATCTGCTGTTCAACCGCCGATTTCACCTCAGAAGAGACCAGCTTGTCTTTTGTCTGTGAGGAGAATTTCGGATCCGGCACCTTCACGGAGACCACGGCAATCAGGCCTTCACGGGCATCGTCGCCGGTGGCGCTGACTTTCGCTTTTTTGCTGTAGCCTTCTTTGTCCATGTAGGCGTTCAGGGTACGGGTCATCGCCGCGCGGAAGCCCGCAAGGTGCGTACCACCGTCGCGCTGTGGAATGTTGTTGGTAAAGCAGTAGATGTTTTCCTGGAAACCATCGTTCCACTGCAGTGCCACTTCCACGCCGATACCGTCTTTTTCAGTAGAGAAGTAGAAGATATTCGGGTGAATTGGCGTTTTGTTCTTGTTCAGATACTCAACGAACGCCTTGATACCGCCTTCGTAGTGGAAGTGGTCTTCTTTGTTGTCGCGTTTGTCGCGCAGTCGAATCGACACGCCGGAGTTCAGGAACGACAGTTCACGCAGGCGTTTCGCCAGGATCTCGTACTCGAATTCGGTGACGTTGGTGAAGGTTTCAAGGCTCGGCCAGAAACGCACCATGGTACCGGTTTTGTCGGTATCACCGGTAACGGCCAGCGGTGCCTGCGGCACACCATGGGTGTAAATCTGGCGGTGAATTTTGCCTTCGCGCTGGATAACCAGCTCCAGCTTCTGCGACAGGGCGTTTACCACGGATACGCCTACGCCGTGCAGACCGCCGGAAACTTTATAGGAGTTATCATCGAACTTACCGCCTGCGTGCAGAACGGTCATGATCACTTCCGCAGCAGATACGCCCTCTTCCGGGTGAATACCGGTTGGGATGCCACGACCGTCATCGGTAACGGACACGGAGTTGTCCGCATGGATCGTGACCACGATGTCTTTACAGTGACCCGCGAGCGCTTCGTCGATAGCGTTATCTACCACCTCGAATACCATGTGGTGCAGACCGGTGCCGTCATCCGTGTCGCCGATATACATACCCGGGCGCTTACGCACCGCATCCAGTCCTTTCAGGACTTTGATACTGGAGGAGTCATAAGAATTCGACATCAACGTTTCTCGCTCATTTCAACTTGGGTTAATCCGTTATTTTACCCTTTTCCACGGTAAACATCTTCGAATTTTCGTCCGACATGTCCATAACGTGTTCAGCGCTAATGGCGCTGACGAAAACCTGCGACTGCGTGGCTTTTAAGCGGCTGGCAAGTAGCCCGCGCCGCGCGTCGTCAAGTTCCGAGGCAAAATCATCTATCAGGTACAGGCAGCGTCGCCCACTTTCGCGGGTGAGGAATTCCCCCTGCGCCAGGCGCAGCGCGCACATCAGGAGCTTCAGCTGCCCGCGCGACAGCGTGTCTTCCACCGGCGCACCGTCGGCACGAATGCGGAAATCCGCCTTGTGCGGGCCGTGCGCGGTGTAGGTCAACATGCGATCGCGCTCGAAGCTTCTCTCTAACACCTCGGCATAATCCGTCTCTTTTTCCCAGCCACGCTGGAAAGAGAAGGTGAGAGAGAACTCGGGTAAAAACTGTTTGCAGGTATCGGCCATGTCTTCGGCGATACCTGCGCTGTATTCGGCACGCCAGCGGCTGATTTGTTCCGCAAGAGGAATTAATTCCATGTCCCACGGACGCAGCTGGGCGTAGCGCGTGACCTGGCGCAATGCGGCGTTACGCTGTTTAAGCAGACGCTTCAGATTGCTCCAGGCGTTAAAGAAACCGGCTTCATTGTGAAAGCATCCCCAGTCGAGGAACGCTCTTCTGTATTTGGGGCCGCCGTTGAGTAAAGTAAACCCCTCCGGCGTAATCAGCTGCATCGGCATCAGCAGTGCCAGCTCCGCCACCTTGTGGCCGTCGGTGCCGTCGATGCGCACCTTGCTGTCGCCCTGCTTGTCTTTGGTCAGGCCGATGGCGGTTTCCCGCTCGGCGCCCTGCAAGCGCCCATGCAGCACAAACGCATCCTGCTCGTGGCGAATTACGCGACCAATCTGCAAACTGCGAAACGCCCGGCCATGACCGAGCGTATAGATGGCTTCCAGCACGCTGGTTTTGCCGCTGCCGTTCGCGCCAACCAGGAAATTAAAGCCAGGGGATAAAGCGAGATCCGCGCTCTCGATGTTGCGAAAGTCGCGGATCAACAGACGGGTGAGCGACATTACAGTCTCATTGGCATGACAACATAAGCAGCCGACTGTGATGCGGCATCTTCAATCTGTACGCTCGAAACGGAGTCAGTCAGCAGGATGCGAACGTTCTCGCATTTCAGTGCATTCAGCACATCCAGCACATAGCTGACGTTGAAGCCGATTTCCATCTCAGCCCCGGCGTAGGTGACGTCCAGAATCTCTTCTGCCTCTTCCTGCTCCGGGTTGTTGGCGGTGATTTTGATCTGGTTTTCACTCACGTACAGACGTACGCCGCGGAATTTCTCGTTGGAGAGAATAGCGGCGCGCGCGAACGCCTGCTTGAGGATGTCGCAACCTGCCTCCAGCGTTTTGTCCGGGTTCTTCGGCAATACGCGGCGATAATCCGGGAAACGTCCGTCTACCAGCTTCGATGTGAAGACAAAATCGCCCACGTGGGCACGAATATTGTTGCTACCGATCTGCACGCGCAGCGGGGTGTCGCCGCCGTCGAGCATACGCATCAGTTCAATTACGCCTTTACGCGGTACGATCACCGAATGGTTTGGCAGTGAATCGCCAATCGGCATAGAACAGACCGCCAGACGGTGACCGTCTGTAGCCACGGTACGCAGCTCTTCACCTTCGGTTTCGAACAGCATGCCGTTTAAGTAGTAACGAACGTCCTGATGCGCCATGGAGAACTGTGTGGCTTCAATCAGACGCTTCATCGTCGCCTGCGGCAGGGTAAATTCAACTTCGCTCTGCCAGTCATCCAGGTTCGGGAAGTCCGCAGCGGGCAACGTGGAGAGGGAGAAACGGCTGCGGCCAGAGCGCACCAGCATGCGGTCGCCCTCCAGCTGCACGGCGATTTCAGCGCCTTCCGGCAGCCCACGGCAAATATCAAAGAATTTACGTGCCGGAACCGTGGTCGCGCCCGCGTCGTGCGGCTGAGTCAGCGTAACGCGCGCGATCATTTCCATTTCCAGATCTGTGCCGGTCAGCGACAGCGTACCGTCAGCGACCTGAAGCAGCAGGTTTCCAAGAATAGGCAGCGTAGGGCGGCCGCCTAATGGGCCACTCACCTGTTGCAGCGGTTTTAATAAATGTTCACGTTCAACGGTAAATTTCATAGCGTCACGATGATAATGTTCTGATTAAATTGGAAAAATCTTCTTTTATGTCGTGGCTTTCTTCGCGTAACTGCTCAATCTTGCGACAGGCGTGCAGCACGGTCGTATGGTCACGTCCACCAAACGCATCACCGATTTCCGGCAGGCTGTGGTTGGTGAGCTCTTTTGCCAGCGCCATCGCCATCTGACGCGGACGCGCCACCGAGCGGGAACGACGTTTAGACAGTAAATCTGCCACTTTGATCTTGTAGTACTCAGCCACCGTCTTCTGAATATTGTCGATGGTGACCAGTTTTTCCTGCAATGCCAACAAATCGCGCAGCGCTTCACGCACAAAATCGATGGTGATCGCACGACCGGTAAAATTGGCGTTGGCGATAACGCGGTTCAGTGCCCCTTCCAGCTCACGAACGTTGGAACGCAGGCGCTTGGCAATAAAGAACGCCACTTCACCCGGCAGGCGAATGTCGTTCTCGTCGGCTTTTTTCATCAGGATCGCGACGCGGGTTTCCAGCTCCGGCGGCTCGATCGCCACGGTCAGGCCCCAGCCGAAGCGGGATTTGAGACGATCTTCAACGCCGTTGATCTCTTTTGGATAACGATCCGAGGTCAAAATGATCTGCTGATTGCCTTCCAGCAGGGCGTTAAAGGTGTGGAAAAACTCTTCCTGCGATCGTTCTTTATTGGCAAAGAACTGGATGTCATCGATCAGCAGCGCATCAACGGAACGGTAGTAGCGTTTAAACTCTTCGATCGCATTGTTTTGCAGGGCTTTTACCATGTCCTGAACGAAGCGTTCGGAGTGCATATACACTACTTTGGCATTGGGCTTACGCGCCATAATGCCGTTGCCCACCGCATGCAGCAGGTGCGTTTTACCGAGACCCGTGCCGCCATAAAGGAACAGCGGGTTGTAAGCACCACCGGGATTATCGGCAACCTGGCGGGCCGCCGCGCGCGCCAGCTGGTTCGACTTACCTTCAACGAAGTTATCGAACGTGTGTTTCACGTTAACATTAGAGCGGTAGGTAGGCTCAGCGGGGGCTGGAACGTTATCCCAGCCCTGACGAGCCGGTGCAACACGAGGCGCTGGAGCGGGCGTCGCCTGTGCAGGGGCTGCCACATTGACAACTTCACGAACGGTTTGGGTGACCGGCTTTGTGCCCACTTCAAAACGCAGCTGTGGGGCATCTGACCCGCAGAAATCGTTCAGCAGTCCATTGATGTTATTAAGGTATTTATCCCTTACCCAATCGAGCACGAAACGGTTTGGCGCGTACAAAGCCAGCGTGTTATCGCTCAGTTCCGCCTGCAATGGGCGGATCCACATACTGAATTCTGTGGCTGGTAACTCATCCTGCAATCGGGCAAGACACTGCTGCCAAAGCGAAAGTGACACGGCGGACTCCACTCGAACAATAAAAGAAAACTATTGAATATTCATGATTGTTGGCGCACATCGACATGACCCCATCAGGGTGATGTGCGAACCGCTATCTGCGGTTATACACGCTATCGTTGATACAGCCTGAACGATGTTGTGTTTATGTCCGGCCAGGATCGCTGGATCCCGATCAGGACCGCGGATCATAGCCTAAACTGAGCCAGAGATCTTCTGTTTCTCACAGATTCTTCCCGATTTATCCACAGGAAGATCCGGAATCGGGTAAGTGTAAACGATCCTGACGCGAGTGCCTCGCGATTTAGGCCGCATATTGGAAAATTTAATGAGCACAGACAATTTTGGGCTTAAATGATCTAACGAAGATCCAGGAGGATCCTTGCGCTTTGTTGGCGAGCCCGTATAATCCTCGACCCGGCGCGTGATGCTCATCTTCCTGCGTCGTTCGTTGCTCATTTTCCACGCGAAATCGTGCGGAAATACGCAGGGATTTAAGGAAAGAGAATTGACTCCGGAGTGTACAATTATTACAATCCGGCCTCTTTAATCACCCACGCTGAGGCGTTAGTCGTTCGAATCTCGTTCGGGTATACGCAAAAGTCAGTGAATTTATTCAAGTTTAGGTAGAAATCGCCATGAAACGCACTTTTCAACCGTCTGTACTGAAGCGCAACCGTTCTCACGGCTTCCGTGCTCGTATGGCTACTAAAAATGGTCGTCAGGTTCTGGCACGTCGTCGTGCTAAAGGCCGCGCTCGTCTGACCGTTTCCAAGTAATAAAGCTAACCCCTGAGTGGTTAAGCTCGCATTTCCCAGGGAGTTACGTTTGTTAACTCCCACTCATTTCACTTTCGTCTTCCAGCAGCCACTACGGGCTGGCACGCCGCAAATCACCATCCTCGGCCGCCAAAATTCGCTGGGGCATCCCCGCATCGGTCTCACAGTCGCCAAGAAAAACGTTAAGCGTGCGCATGAACGCAACCGGATTAAACGTCTGACGCGTGAAAGCTTCCGTTTACGTCAGCACGAACTGCCTTCAATGGATTTCGTGGTGGTGGCTAAAAAAGGGGTTGCCGACCTCGATAACCGTGCTCTCTCGGAAGCGTTGGAAAAATTATGGCGCCGCCACTGTCGCCTGGCTCGCGGGTCCTGATAGCCCTCATTCGGGTCTATCAACGCCTGATTAGTCCGCTACTCGGGCCACATTGCCGTTTCACGCCAACATGCTCAAGCTACGGAATTGAGGCATTGCGCAGGTTTGGAGTGATAAAAGGCAGTTGGTTGACGGTGAAACGCGTATTAAAATGCCACCCTTTACACCCAGGTGGAGACGACCCCGTCCCTCCAGGACCTTTTGATACCAGAGAACACTAACGATGGATTCGCAACGCAATCTTCTTATCATCGCTTTGTTGTTCGTGTCTTTCATGATCTGGCAGGCATGGGAGCAGGATAAAAATCCTCAACCCCAGCAGCAGACCACGCAGACCACGACCACCGCAGCGGGTAGCGCCGCCGACCAGGGCGTACCGGCCAGTGGCCAGGGGAAACAGATTACGGTTAAGACCGATGTGCTTGAGCTGACTATCAACACCCGTGGTGGTGATGTTGAGCAGGCGCTGCTGTTGACCTACCCGAAAGAGCTGAAGTCTACCGAACCGTTCCAGTTACTGGAAACCACGCCTGAGTTTATCTACCAGGCACAGAGCGGCCTGACCGGTCGTGATGGCCCGGATAACCCGGCGAACGGTGCGCGTCCACTGTATAACGTCGAGAATGACACCTTTGTGCTGGCTGATGGTCAGAACGAACTGGTTATTCCGATGACCTACACCGACGCGGCAGGCAACACCTTCACCAAAACCTTCACCCTGAAACGCGGTGAATATGCGGTGAACGTGGGCTACAGCGTACAGAACACCGGTGCGAAACCGCTGGAAATCTCTACCTTTGGTCAGCTGAAGCAGTCCATCAATCTGCCGTCTCACCGTGACACCGGAAGCAGCAACTTTGCGCTGCATACCTTCCGTGGCGCGGCTTACTCCACGCCAGATACCAAGTACGAGAAATACAAATTCGACACCATTGCCGATAACGAAAACCTGAACGTCAGCTCTAAAGGCGGTTGGGTCGCAATGCTGCAACAGTATTTCGCGACGGCGTGGGTACCGAATAACGACGGTACGAACAACTTCTACACCGCGAACCTCGGCAACGGTATTGCAGCCATCGGCTACAAATCTCAGCCGGTTCTGGTGCAGCCGGGTCAAACCGGTAAGCTGGCAAGCACCCTGTGGGTCGGCCCGGAAATCCAGGATAAAATGGCTGCCGTTGCGCCGCACCTGGATCTGACCGTTGATTACGGTTGGTTGTGGTTCATCTCTCAGCCGCTGTTTAAGCTGCTGAAGTTCATCCACAGCTTCCTGGGTAACTGGGGCTTCTCCATCATCGTTATCACCTTTATCGTTCGTGGCATCATGTACCCGCTGACTAAAGCGCAGTACACCTCCATGGCGAAGATGCGCATGCTACAGCCGAAGATTCAGGCTATGCGTGAGCGTCTGGGCGATGACAAACAGCGTCAGAGCCAGGAGATGATGGCCCTGTATAAAGCAGAGAAAGTGAACCCACTGGGTGGTTGCTTCCCGCTGCTGATTCAGATGCCAATCTTCCTTGCGCTGTACTACATGCTGATGGGTTCCGTTGAGCTGCGCCACGCGCCGTTCGCCCTGTGGATCCATGACCTGTCCGCACAGGACCCGTACTACATCCTGCCGATCCTGATGGGCGTGACGATGTTCTTCATCCAGAAGATGTCTCCGACCACCGTGACTGACCCGATGCAGCAGAAGATCATGACCTTTATGCCGGTCATCTTCACCGTGTTCTTCCTGTGGTTCCCGTCAGGTCTGGTGCTGTACTATATCGTCAGCAACCTGGTGACCATCATCCAGCAGCAGCTGATTTACCGTGGTCTGGAAAAACGTGGCCTGCATAGCCGCGAAAAGAAAAAGTCCTGATTCGGTAACTTAACGCTAAAATAAGGGCGGTCGATTGACCGCCTTTTTTATTTGTATTGAACGAGAGCAACCATGAGCCATAACGACACTATCGTCGCCCAGGCAACCCCACCGGGACGCGGTGGTGTAGGCATTCTGCGCATCTCCGGCCTGAAGGCGCGTGAGGTGGCCGAAGCGGTGCTGGGTAAACTGCCAAAGCCGCGCTACGCTGATTATCTGCCATTTAAAGATGCCGACGGCACCTCGCTGGACCAGGGCATTGCGCTGTGGTTCCCCGGCCCAAACTCCTTTACCGGCGAAGACGTGCTGGAGCTTCAGGGTCACGGCGGCCCGGTGATCCTCGACCTGCTGTTAAAACGTATTCTGACCCTGCCTGGCCTGCGCATTGCGAAGCCGGGTGAGTTCTCCGAGCGTGCCTTCCTGAACGATAAGCTCGACCTGGCTCAGGCCGAAGCGATTGCCGACCTGATCGACGCCAGTTCCGAACAGGCAGCCCGCTCCGCGCTGAACTCGTTGCAGGGGGCATTTTCCGCACGCGTGAATCACCTTGTGGAAGCACTTACTCACCTGCGAATCTATGTTGAAGCGGCTATCGACTTCCCGGACGAGGAGATTGACTTCCTTTCTGACGGCAAAATCGAAGCCCAGCTCAACCAGGTGATGAACGATCTGGATGCCGTTCGCGCCGAAGCGCGCCAGGGCAGCCTGCTGCGTGAGGGCATGAAGGTGGTCATTGCTGGTCGCCCCAACGCCGGGAAATCAAGCCTGCTGAACGCCCTGGCGGGCCGTGAAGCGGCGATCGTGACCGACATAGCCGGCACTACCCGCGACGTCCTGCGCGAGCATATCCATATCGACGGCATGCCGCTGCACATCATCGATACCGCTGGCCTGCGCGATGCGAGCGATGAAGTCGAGCGTATCGGTATCGAACGCGCCTGGCAGGAGATCGAGCAGGCCGACCGCGTGCTGTTTATGGTGGACGGCACCACGACCGACGCCGTTGACCCGGCAGAAATCTGGCCAGACTTTATCGCCCGTCTCCCGGCCAAACTGCCGATCACCGTGGTGCGCAATAAGGCCGACGTTACCGGCGAAACGCTGGGCATCAGCGAGGTGAATGGTCACTCACTTATTCGCCTGTCGGCCCGTACCGGGGAAGGCGTGGAAGCCCTGCGTAACCATCTCAAACAGAGCATGGGTTTTGACACCAGCATGGAAGGCGGCTTCCTGGCGCGTCGTCGTCACTTGCAGGCGCTGGAAGAGGCGGCTCGCCACCTTGAGCAGGGCAAAGCCCAGCTGATCGGCGCTTGGGCCGGCGAGCTGCTGGCGGAGGAACTGCGTCTGGCGCAGCAGAACCTGAGCGAGATCACCGGGGAGTTTACGTCGGACGATCTGCTTGGACGAATTTTCTCAAGCTTTTGTATTGGTAAGTAATCCCCGAAAGAACATGGTGATTTCCTCCAGGGAAATCACCATTGTCCCAATGGCAACTCGCTTAATCCCCTCATGCCCCCTATCCTGCTTGCCTGCACCTATGGGGGATTTATGGCTCGTTTTCTGTTTTGTAGTTTCGCATTAGTTCTGCTGTATCCGTCCGGCATTGATATGTATCTGGTGGGGCTACCGCATATTGCACGCGATCTGGGTGCCAGCGAGGCGCAACTGCACATCGCGTTTTCGGCCTACCTCGCGGGAATGGCGTCGTCGATGGTATTTGCCGGGAAAATCGCGGACAGAGCCGGCCGTCAACCCGTCGCCATTACGGGGGCGGTTATCTTTACGCTGGCATCGGTACTGTGTTCAATGGCTCAGGAAAGCACAATGTTCCTGTCAGGGCGCTTTATCCAGGGCATTGGCGCGGGCGGCTGTTACGTGGTGGCGTTTGCCATTCTGCGCGATACCTTGAGCGCCCAGCGCCGCGCCAGGGTGCTGTCGATGCTGAACGGCATTACCTGCATCATCCCGGTGCTGGCACCGGTTGTAGGCTACCTGATCATGCTGAAATTTCCATGGCAGAGCCTTTTCTGGACCATGGCCACAATGGGCGCCATCGTCTTTATACTGTCCGTGACGGTTTTGAAAGAGACCCATCCCGGTTCGCAGCAGACGCACCACGCTGCTACCATTCATCCGGCTGAAAAGCTTCTGAATCGCTTTTTCCTGAGCCGCCTGGCCATCATCACGCTCAGCGTGGCGGTGATCCTCACCTATGTAAACGTTTCCCCGGTGTTACTGATGGAGACGATAGGCTTCGATCGGGGTGAGTATTCGACGGTGATGGCGCTCAATGCGATGGTCAGCATGGCGGTTTCATTCTCGATGCCCTTTGCGCTCAATATCTTCCGCCAGCGCACGCTGATGCTCGCTTCACAGACGCTGTTTCTCGCCGCAGGCGTAATTCTGGCGACCGCCACCTCACATGCGCTGATGCTGGTGGGTATGACCCTGATCTGCGCCGGATTCTCCGGCGGCTTCGGCGTGGCGATGAGTCAGGCGCTTGGCCCGTTCTCACTGCGGGCAGGCGTGGCAAGCTCGGTGCTGGGCATTGCGCAGGTCTGCGGTTCGTCGCTGTGGATTTGGCTGGCGGCGGTGATCGGCCTTAACGCGCTGAATATGCTGATCGGGGTTCTGATTGGCTGTAGCATACTCTGCATTACCTTACTTATGGTCATCCAGCCCGCGGCGCACTATGAAGAAGCCCATCAGCAGTCTCGATCTTAATCTTTTACTTTGCCTGCAGTTGTTGTTGCAGGAGCGCAGCGTCACCAAAGCCGCGAAGCGAATGAACGTGACGCCGTCCGCGGTGAGTAAATCGCTGGCGAAGCTGCGCGACTGGTTCGACGATCCGCTGTTTGTGAAAACGCCTTTAGGGCTACTGCCCACGCCGCTAACGGTGAGTCTGGAACAGGATCTGGCCGACTGGATGCAGATTGGCAATCAGATCGTCGATAAATTCCACCATAGCTCTCCAGGCGGGCTCAAGTTTGTGCTCGCCGCCGAAACGCCGCTGATGCTGATTCGCTTTAACACCCTGCTGGAGCAGGTGAATGAGCGCTACCCACAGGCGACGGTGAAGTTGCGCCAGTGGGATTATGATTCGCTGGACGCCATTACGCGCGGAGAGGTCGATCTCGGTTTTACCGGCCGCGAAACGCACCCGCGCTCCCGCGAGCTGCTAAAGCTGATGCCGTGGTTTATTGACTACGAAATCCTGTTCAGCGACCGTCCGTGCGTCTATCTGCGAGAAGATCATCCGGCACTTCACGAAGCGTGGAACCTTGAGACGTTTCTGCGCTACCCGCATATCAGCATCTTCTGGGAGCGCAGCGATACCTGGGCGCTTGATGAAGTGCTAAAAGAGATGGGCCGGGAGCGCAACGTCGCCATGAGCCTGCCCGGCTTTGAACAGTCGATGTTTATGGCGGCTCAGCCGGACCACAACTACATTGCCACTGCGCCCTACTACTGCCATCACTACAATCAACTCCACCAGCGTAATCTGGTCTGCCTTCCCATTCCCATCGATGAGGCGCAGGCAGAAAAGCTGACCGTACCCTTCACGCTAATCTGGCATAAGCGGAACAGCCATAATCCGAAAATTATCTGGCTGCGCGAAACTATAAAAGCCCTGTATACCGCGCCAGGTCAGGTTTTTGCCTAAGATAATGTAAAGTTCGGTCCTCAGGCTTCTCTTATTTCTATTTACTGATTAAAACAGAAGCTGAGTTAAGCGATAATCATGTAACCGTTTAACCGACTACGACCATTATCATGGAGCGAAAAATGGCTACGCACTTTGCACGAGGAACATTAACGGAAGGGCATCTCGTATCGGCCAGAATTTCTTCAGCCTGTCACAGTGAGGCGCTCAAACTACCTGAACACCGCAGGACGCGGTTTTTAGCCTCCAGAGCGCTCCTCGCAGAACTGCTTTTTATGCTGTACGGCACCAGCGAATTACCGGACATACTCACCCAGCCAGAAGGTCGCCCGGTTTTTGCGGACCCGGCACTCCCCCATTTTTCCATTGCGTATACCGGCAACATTGTTGGCGTCGCGCTGACGACTGAAGGTGATTGCGGCCTGGATATGGAGCTGCAACGCGTCACGCGCAGCTTCCATGGTGCTAACGCGCTCGATGAATACCCGCTCTCCAGCAATGAAAAGCTGTGGATACGTAACCAGAACGATCCCGTTGAAGCCAGAGCGCAGCTCATCACCCTTCGCCAGAGCATCCGTAAACTGAGCGGCGCGGCATCAGACGACGCCAGCCTGTTGCAGCTGCTTCCCGGCTCCGGACGCCTGCGTGCCGCGAAAGCCTCGCTGGTAGAGGCGCTCAGCGACGCTGAGGACGTGTTGATCTGGTCCGTTGCGGTGAGCCCCGCCATCGAACGGCTGAAAATCTGGGAGTTTGACAGTATTCGCGGTTGGCGTAGTCTTCCGGATGTACCTGAGCGCGCCAACGAGCCCGCCGCGCGCCTGATGCGATTAACCAGTTTACCGGCAGAAAAAGCATACACCCATAGCTGATCCGTCCAGGGTCATCATGATGAAACAGGAGTAATCATGTCTGATACGTTGAAAGTTGTTACGTTACTGGGAAGCCTGCGCAAAGGTTCGTTTAACGGGATGGTAGCGCGCACGCTGCCACAGCTGGCGCCTGCGGGAATGGAGATCAGCGCCCTGCCGTCTATTGGCGACATCCCGCTTTATGATGCTGACGTTCAGCAGGAAGAAGGGTTCCCGCACAGCGTGGAGGCGATAGCCGAGCAGATCCGTCAGGCTGATGGTGTAGTGATTGTAACGCCAGAATATAACTACTCGGTTCCGGGTGGTCTGAAGAACGCGATTGACTGGTTATCCCGTTTACCGGAGCAGCCGCTGTCAGGCAAACCGGTGCTGATCCAGACCAGCTCAATGGGCGCCATCGGCGGTGCGCGCTGCCAGTATCACCTGCGACAGATCCTGGTGTTCCTGGATGCGATGGTGATGAACAAGCCGGAATTTATGGGCGGCGTGATTCAGAACAAAGTCGACCCGCAGACGGGTGAAGTGGTGGATCAGAGTACGCGTGACCATCTCTCTGGTCAGCTGACTGCGTTTGGGGATTATATTAAGCGGGTTAAAACCTGATAAAAAAGCCCGGTGGCGCTAGCGCTTACCGGGCCTACACTCATCAGTAGGTCAGGTAAGCGAAGCGCCACCTGACACCACAAACCGCACCTTAGTGCGCGTCAATAAACACAATCTTGAGCACAAACAGCAGCGCCACAATCATCACGCACGGGCTGAGTTCGCGGAAACGGCCGGTACCGATCTTCATCACACAGTACGAGATAAAGCCCAGCGCGATACCTTCGGTGATCGAGAAGCTGAACGGCATCATCACCGCGGTAATAAACGCCGGAACGGCTTCCGTCAGATCTTCCCACTTCACGCGCGCCAGGCTCGAGGTCATCAGCACGCCGACGTAGATCAGCGCGCCAGCTGCCGCGTACGGTGGCACCATCCCCGCCAGCGGAGAGAGGAAGATCACCAGCAGGAACAGCAGACCCACGACTACCGCCGTCAGGCCAGTACGGCCGCCCACGGACACGCCGGAAGAGGATTCAATGTAAGCGGTAACAGACGAGGTGCCGATGAAAGAACCCGCAACGGACGAGATGCTATCCACATACAGCGCCTGCTTCATGCGCGGGAATTTGCCTTTCTCGTCCGCCAGACCCGCTTTGTCCGTCACGCCAATCAGCGTACCGGAGGAGTCAAACAGGTTGACCAGCATGAAGGAGAAAATCACTCCGGCCAGACCCAGGTTCAGCGAGCCCGCCAGATCAACGTGACCAATCACGGTAGAAACGCTCGGTGGCGCAGAGACAATACCGCTGTAATGCACGTCACCCAGCATCCAGCCCAGCAGCGTGGTCACGATGATAGAGACCAGCACCGCAGCGTGAATGTTACGCGACGCCAGGATCGCGATAATAAAGAAGCCCAGCACGCCCAGCAGCACGCTGTGAGAGGTCAGGTTACCAATGCTCACCAGCGTTTCCGGGTTCGCCACGATTACGCCAGCGTTTTTCAGCCCCATCATGCCGATAAACAGACCGATACCGCTGGTGATGCCCACGCGCAGGCTCACGGGAATGTTCGCAATCATCCAGTAGCGCACACGGAAGATGGTCAGCAGCAGCAGGCCGACCGCGCCCCAGAAAATAGCGCCCATCCCGACCTGCCACGGCAGGCCCATCGCCTGAACCACCACGAACGCAAAGAACGCATTCAGACCCATTGCCGGGGCCAACGCCACGGGCAGATTAGCGAAAACGCCCATCAGGATGCTGCCAAGGGCCGCGATCAGACAGGTGGTAACAAAGACGGCGCTGGTGTCCATGCCAGCCACGCCCAGAATTTGCGGGTTAACGAAAACGATATAGACCATCGTCAGGAAGGTAGTAAAACCGGCGATCACTTCGGTGCGTGCCGTTGTGCCGTGCTCGCGCAGTTTGAACACGCGCTCAAGCAGCCCCTGACCAGATGTCTGGGTAGTGTGTTGTTGACTCATCATCAATTTCCGAACAAGGAGGGAAAATTCGTCGCTATCCTATACCAAAATGCGACAATAGTGGCGGTTACGGGATACTTTTTTCATTGATTTTGCTTATACGGCAACGATTGCGTCTCGTTAAACTGTCGTACGTAAACGTTAAACTTGTTAAAAGGGAAAGGCATGTCCGGAATTGAAGCGGTATTTTTCGACTGTGACGGTACGCTGGTCGACAGTGAGGTCATTTGTTCCCGCGCGTATGTCGCCATGTTCCAGGAATTTGGCATTACGCTCGATCTCGAAGAGGTGTTTAAACGCTTTAAGGGCGTAAAGCTGTACGAGATCATCGACATCATTAACGAAGAGCACGGGGTGGATCTGGCGAAAGCGGATCTGGAACCGGTGTACCGCGCCGAGGTCGCACGCCTCTTCGACGCCGAGCTGGGAGTTATCGCCGGCGCTAACGCGCTGCTGGATGCGATGACGGTGCCGATCTGCGTGGTCTCTAACGGCCCGGTCAGCAAAATGCAGCACTCACTCGGCAAGCTGGACATGTTGCACCACTTCCCGGAAAAACTGTTCAGCGGCTACGATATCCAGCGCTGGAAGCCGGATCCGGCATTGATGTTCCACGCGGCGAAGGCGATGAACGTCAACGTGGAGAACTGCATCCTGGTGGATGACTCGTCTGCGGGCGCGCAGTCGGGGATTGATGCGGGGATGGAGGTGTTTTACTTCTGCGCCGATCCGCACAACAAGCCGATCGATCATCCAAAAGTGACGACCTTTACAGACCTGGCGCAGCTGCCGGAACTGTGGAAGGCGCGCGGGTGGGATATTACTCGCTGAAAAAACAAAGCCGGATGGCGCTAACGCTTATCCGGCCTACAAGGATTGTAGGGCGGGTAAGCGATAGCGCCACCCGCCACACACATCACTCTTTCGGATCTTTACCCGCCAGCAGCTTGTCCAGCTCGTCGCCGCCCACGTGACGGAAATCCTGTCCCTTCACGAAGTAGAAGATGTATTCGCAAATGTTCTGGCAGCGGTCGCCAATACGCTCAATTGAGCGCGCGCAGAACAGCGCGGTCAGCACGCTTGGAATGGTACGGGAATCTTCCATCATGTAGGTCATTAGCTGACGCACTATGCCTTCGTATTCCTGGTCAACTTTCTTATCTTCACGGTAGATACGGACCGCTTCGTCCAGATCCATGCGCGCGAAAGCGTCCAGCACATCGTGCAGCATCTGCACGGTGTGGCGACCGAGAGACTCCAGGCTCACCAGCAGCGGCTGGTGCTGCTGGGAGAATTTCTCCAGCGCGGTGCGGCAGATTTTATCCGCCACGTCACCAATACGCTCCAGCTCGGCGATAGTTTTGATGATCGCCATTACCAGACGCAGGTCGCTCGCGGTTGGCTGACGCTTGGCAATGATGCGCACGCACGCTTCGTCGATGGCGACTTCCATCATATTGACGTTGTGATCGCCTTCGATAACGCGCTTCGCCAGCTCGCTGTCCTGGTTGTGCATTGCCGTAATCGCATCAGAAAGCTGCTGCTCGACCATGCCGCCCATGGTCATCACCTGGGTGCGAATGCTTTCCAGCTCTGCGTTAAACTGGCCGGAAATGTGTTTATTAAGATTGAGGTTGTCCATGGTTTCTCCACATGCACTAAGGCAAATCAACCGTAGCGGCCAGTAATATAATCTTCGGTTTGTTTCTTCGCAGGACGGGTGAACAGCGCGTCCGTATCGCTGAACTCAATCAACTCGCCCAGGTACATAAACGCCGTGTGGTCAGAACAACGGGCAGCCTGCTGCATGTTGTGAGTGACGATCACCACGGTGTAATCCTGCTTCAGCTCGGTGATCAGCTCTTCGATACGCCCGGTTGAGATCGGGTCAAGGGCTGAGCACGGCTCATCCAGCAGCAAGACTTCCGGGCGAATGGCGATACCGCGCGCAATGCACAGACGCTGCTGCTGACCACCGGAGAGAGAGTACCCGCTCTGGTGAAGTTTATCTTTGGTTTCGTTCCATAATGCGGCCTTGGTCAATGCCCACTGCACACGCTCGTCCATATCCGCACGGGAGAGCTTCTCAAACAGACGCACACCAAAGGCGATGTTGTCATAGATCGACATCGGGAACGGCGTGGGTTTCTGGAACACCATCCCCACTTTCGCACGCAGCAAGGCGATATCCTGGGTATTGGTCAGGATGTTGTCACCGTCCAGCAGAATTTCACCTTCTGCGCGCTGCTCCGGATAGAGCGAATACATTTTGTTAAAGGTGCGCAGCAGCGTGGATTTACCACAGCCAGACGGACCGATAAATGCCGTGACCTGGTTCTTCGCGATATCCAGGTTGATATTCTTCAGGGCATGGAATTTGCCGTAGTAGAAGTTCAAATCACGAACCTGAATCTTACCCGGGGCAGTATCAACCATACTCATTGACTCATTTCCTCATTCGGCGCCGCGATGTGCCGCGCCGTAAAAATTTAACCGTGTTTCTGCTTCGCGAAAATGACGCGCGCCAGAATGTTCAGCAACAGTACGCAAAGGGTGATGATCAGCACCCCGGCCCAGGCCAGCTGCTGCCATTCCGCGAATGGGCTCATCGCAAATTTAAAGATCGTCACCGGCAGGTTGGCGATCGGCTGCATCATGTCCGTACTCCAGAACTGGTTGGAGAGGGCGGTAAACAGCAGCGGTGCGGTTTCACCAGCGATACGGGCGATAGCCAGCAGGATACCGGTCATGATCCCCGAGACGGACGCTTTCAGGGTGATCGCCGAAATCATTTTCCATTTCGGCGTGCCCAGCGCGTAAGCCGCTTCACGCAGGCTGTCCGGCACCAGTTTCAGCATGTTTTCAGTGGTACGAATAACGATAGGCACCTGCAACAGCGCCAGCGCAATCACACCCGCCCAGCCGGAGAAGTGTTCCATTTGCGCCACCACGATGGTGTAAACAAACAGACCTACCACAATCGACGGGGCAGAAAGCAGAATGTCGTTAATAAAGCGGATGACTTCAGCGATCCAGGACTTGCGGCCATACTCCGCCAGATAGATACCCGCCATGATGCCCAACGGCGTACCGAAAACGGTCGCCCACAGGATCAGCAGGCCGCTGCCCGCCAGGGCGTTTGCCAGACCACCACCCGCCGTGTTTGGCGGCGGCGTCATCTCGGTGAACAGCGCCAGGGACATTCCATCAATACCACGGGTGATGGTGGACATCAGGATCCAGATCAGCCAGAACAGGCCGAACGCCATCGTGGCCATGGAAAGCGTCAGCGCAATGCGGTTTTTAATCCGGCGCTTTGACTGCATTTTGCGACGAGATTCCGCAAGCTGAGCGGTGTTTTGCATGTCGAGAGTCGCCATTAGCGTGCCCCCTCGTTTTTAGCCAGACGCATAATCATCAGCTTGGAGATAGCCAGCACAATAAAGGTAATAACAAACAGGATCAGACCCAGTTCCATCAGCGCTGCGACGTGCAGCCCGGATTCCGCTTCGGCAAATTCGTTCGCCAGCGCAGAGGTAATACTGTTCCCCGGCATGTAGAGCGACACGCTGTCGAGCTGGTAGGTGTTGCCGATGATAAAGGTCACCGCCATGGTTTCACCCAGCGCGCGGCCTAAGCCCAGCATGATGCCGCCGATCACCCCATTTTTGGTGAACGGAAGGACGATGCGCCAGATAACCTCCCAGGTGGTGCAGCCGATGCCGTAGGCCGACTCTTTCATCATCACCGGGGTTTGTTCGAAGACATCGCGCATGACCGCCGCAATGTACGGAATAATCATGATGGCGAGTATCACGCCAGCCGCCAGAATACCGATACCGAATGCCGGGCCAGAGAACAGGGCCCCCACAAACGGAACGGCGGAGAGAACATTACCCACCGGCTCCTGGAAGTACGTCGCAAACAGCGGAGCAAAGATAAACAGGCCCCACATGCCGTAAACGATACTTGGGATGGCCGCCAGCAGTTCAATGGCGATACCCAGCGGACGTCGCAGCCAGCCTGGTGCCAACTCCGTCAGGAACAGGGCAATACCGAAGCTTACCGGCACCGCAATCAGCAGAGCGATAAAAGAGGTCACCAGCGTGCCGTAAATCGGCACCAGCGCACCGTAGATATCGTTCGGCGCATCCCACTCTTTGGTCCACAGGAAGGCGAAACCAAATTTTTGAATGCTCGGCCAGGAGGAGAAAATGAGGGACACGATAATGCCGCCCAGCAGCAATAGCACAATCAGCGCAGCCAGTTTCACCAGCGCGCTGAAAATCATGTCACCTTTTTTACCCGGAGGGTTAAATGCAGGCTTGGTTGCAGCCATAAATTACTCTTCTTTATGAGACGTCTTACGAATATGCCCGGTGGCGCTGACGCTTACCGGGCCTACAGGATGAACCGTAGGGCGGGATCGCTGCGCGCCACCCGCCATCTTCGTCAAAAATATCCTGTTAGTACAGCGCTTTACCGCTGCTGTCTTTCACGTTGGTTTTCCATGCAGCACGGATCTGCTCAACCACGCTGTCTGGCAGGCTGGCGTAATCCAGGTCATTCGCCTGTTTGCCGCCGTTTTTGTATGCCCAGTCAAAGAACTTCAGCACTTCAGCACCCTGCTCAGGCTTCTTCTGCTCTTTGTGGACCAGAATGAAGGTGGTAGACGTGATAGGCCATGCATCGTCGCCTTTCTGGTTGGTCAGGTCCTGCGCGAAGGATTTGCTCCAGTCAGCGCCTTTTGCGGCGTTAGCGAAGTTCTCTTCGGTCGGGCTAACCGGTTTGCCGTCAGCAGAAACCAGTTTGGTGTAAGCCAGGTTGTTCTGCTTCGCGTAAGCGTACTCTACGTAGCCGATAGAGCCAGGCAGACGCTGTACGAAGGCAGCGATACCGTCGTTGCCTTTACCGCCCAGACCGGTTGGCCAGTTAACGGTAGAGCCGGAACCGACTTTAGATTTCCACTCTTCGTTCACTTTCGCCAGGTAGCTGGTGAACACGAAAGAGGTACCAGAGCCGTCAGCACGACGAACCACCGCGATATTCTGCGAAGGCAGCTTAACGCCCGGGTTCAGTTTCGTGATGGCTTCGTCATCCCATTTTTTGATTTTGCCCAGGTAGATATCACCCAGGGTTTTGCCGTCCAGCACCAGCTCGCCTGATTTCAGGCCAGGGATGTTAACAGCCAGCACAACGCCGCCGATCACGGTCGGGAACTGGAACAGGCCTTCCTGATTCAGTTTCTCATCAGACAGCGGAGCGTCGGATGCGCCGAAATCAACAGTATTCGCGGTAATTTGTTTTACGCCACCGGAGGAGCCGATACCCTGATAGTTGACCTTGTTACCGGTTTCTTTCTGGTAGGTATCCGCCCATTTGGCATACACCGGCGCAGGGAAGGTTGCACCAGCGCCAGTCAGGCTTGCTGCTGCGAAAGCAGAGAAAGCGCTCAGAGATAAGGTCGCGGCGACAACAGTTGCGACAGTGGTACGCATAACTTTCATAATGTCTCCTGCAAGGATTTCGTAAATCATTGTTTAAGTGGCTACGATGAGCAAAATAGGACAAACAGGTGACAGATAAATGTACGAAATATGACAGTTTTATGACAATGAAAATTTCACTTAAAATTAAGCAAAAATCCATAAATAAATCATAAACTTAATGATTATTATGACAGCTTGTTTTCAGTAATATTTTCTTTATGTGACACTGATAAAATAGCTGAAAATGACGGATTGTCATAAAAAAAGGCTCCACCGGATGGCGGAGCCTGGAAGGATTATTCTACGGTAACGGACTTCGCCAGATTTCGCGGCTGGTCAACGTCGGTGCCTTTGATCAGCGCGACGTGGTAAGCCAGCAGTTGCAGCGGTACGGTGTAGAAGATCGGCGCAATCACCTCTTCCACATGCGGCATCTCGATGATGTGCATGTTGTCGCTGCTGGCGAAACCGGCATCTTTATCCGCAAAGACGTACAGTACACCACCACGGGCGCGCACCTCTTCGATGTTAGATTTCAGTTTTTCCAGCAGTTCGTTGTTCGGTGCCACCACGATAACCGGCATATCCGCGTCGATCAGCGCCAGCGGACCGTGTTTCAGCTCGCCTGCCGCGTAGGCTTCCGCGTGGATGTAGGAGATCTCTTTCAGCTTCAGCGCGCCTTCCAGCGCGATAGGGTACTGATCGCCACGGCCCAGGAACAGAGCGTGGTGCTTATCAGAGAAATCTTCAGCCAGCGCCTCAATGCGCTTGTCCTGAGACAGCATCTGCTCGATACGGCTCGGCAGCGCCTGGAGACCGTGAACGATGTCATGCTCAACGGAAGCATCTTCGCCTTTCAGACGCGCCAGCTTCGCCACCAGCATCAGCAGAACGGTCAGCTGCGTGGTGAACGCTTTGGTGGAAGCGACGCCGATTTCGGTGCCCGCTTTAGTCATCAGCGCCAGATCGGATTCACGCACCAGCGAGGAGCCCGGTACGTTACAGATGGCCAGCGAACCCAGGTAACCCAACTCTTTAGACAGACGCAGCGCCGCCAGGGTATCGGCCGTTTCGCCAGACTGGGAAAGGGTGATCATCAGGCTGTTACGGCGCACAGCGGATTTACGATAGCGGAACTCAGATGCGATTTCGACGTCACACGGCACGCCCGCCAGGGATTCAAACCAGTAGCGAGAGACCATACCGGAGTTGTAAGAGGTACCGCAGGCCACGATCTGAATGTGCTCGACTTTGCTCAGCATTTCGTTGGCATTGGCGCCCAGCTCGCTCAGATCCACTTCACCATGGCTGATGCGCCCGGTCAGGGTGTTTTTAATGGCGTTTGGCTGTTCGTAGATCTCTTTCTGCATGTAGTGACGATAAGCACCTTTGTCGCCCGCGTCGTATTGCAGGTTTGATTCGATTTCCTGGCGCTTAACCTGCTCGCCTTTCGTGTCGAATACGGTCACGCTGCGACGTGTCACCTCGGCAATGTCGCCCTCTTCCAGGAAGATAAAGCGACGGGTAACCGGCAGCAGCGCCAGCTGGTCGGAAGCGATAAAGTTTTCACCCATGCCCAGACCAATCACCATTGGGCTACCGGAACGCGCGGCCAGCAGCGTGGACGGGTCGCGGGAATCCAGGATCACCGTACCGTAAGCACCACGCAGCTGAGGGATAGCGCGCAGAACCGCATCACGCAGTGTACCGCCCTGTGCCAGCTCCCAGTGCACCAGGTGAGCAATCACTTCGGTGTCGGTTTCAGAGACGAAGGTATAGCCGCGCGCTTTCAGTTCTTCACGCAGCGGTTCGTGGTTTTCGATAATGCCGTTATGCACCACCACAATGTGTTCAGACACATGCGGGTGTGCGTTGCCTTCAGATGGCTCACCGTGAGTCGCCCAGCGGGTATGCGCAATACCGGTGCCACCGTGCAGCGGATGTTCCTCCGCCGCCTGGGCCAGCATCTGCACTTTACCGAGACGACGCAGACGGGTCATATGACCTTCTGCATCGACGACAGCCAGACCGGCTGAGTCATAACCACGGTATTCCAGACGACGTAAACCTTCGAGAAGGATTTCAGCAATATCACGCTGCGCAACTGCGCCAACAATTCCACACATAGTTAGATTTCCTGATTATGGCGTTATGCCATGCGTTGTCGCTGACCTGTATTTGCCCTTTCCGGGCACCCCGAGCCTTGTAGAGAGTGGGGTTATTTTTATGGGTACTGCTGGTGGGGGGAGGATTATGTTATCCCCTCACCCCAGCCCTCTCCCCATAGGGGAGAGGGTGAAAACCGCACCATTCAGTTCCCCTCTCCCCTATGGGGAGAGGGTCAGGGTGAGGGGTGTATATTGTCGTTACTTTTTCTTCACCGGGCGTTTCCAGCCCTGCTTACTGACCTGCGGAACGCGGCTTAACACCAGCTCGTTCTCGGCCACATCGCGCGTAACGGTTGTCCCGGCGGCAATGGTCACGCCTTTGCCCACGGTAACAGGCGCCACCAGCTGGGTATCGGAACCTACAAACACGTCATCACCGATGATGGTTTTAAACTTATTGGCACCGTCATAGTTACAGGTAATCGTCCCTGCACCGATGTTTACGTTGTCGCCAATTTCCGCATCGCCCAGATAGGTCAGATGACCGGCTTTCGAGCCTTTACCGAGACGTGCTTTTTTCATTTCCACGAAGTTACCTACATGAGCGCCTTCCAGCAGCTCAGCGCCCGGGCGCAGACGCGCAAACGGGCCGATGGTACAGGCGGAATCCAGACGCGCATCTTCTACCACGCTGTACGGGCTGATTTCGCAGTCGTCACCGATCACGCTGTTTTTAATCACACAGCCGGTGCCGATTTTGACGCGGTTGCCCAGCGTGACGTTACCTTCCAGGATAACGTTAGTATCTATTTCAACGTCGCGCCCGTGAGTCAGCGTGCCACGCAGATCGAAACGCGCCGGATCGCGCAGCATCACGCCCGCCAGCAACAGTTTTTCTGCCTGCTCGGACTGGTAAATACGCTCCAGGCGTGACAGCTGTAGACGGTTGTTTACGCCGTCCGTTTCGCTGATACGCGCCGGATGAACGGCGGCAATCTCACGCCCTTCCTGGTACGCCATCGCAATGATGTCGGTGATGTAGTATTCACCCTGCGCGTTGTTATTATTGAGTCTGGACAGCCAGCGCTTCATATCCGCACCGTTCGCAATCAGGATGCCGGTGTTGATCTCCTGAATCTGACGCTGTTCGTCAGTGGCATCTTTATGCTCAACAATCCCGGTTACCTTGCCGTTTTCACGCGTAATGCGGCCATAGCCGGTTGGATCGTCCAGCACGACGGTTAACAACCCAATGCCACCCTGCGGTTTGGCTTCACGCAGGCGAGTGAGGGTTTCAACGGAGATCAGCGGGACGTCGCCGTAGAGCATCAGGATGTCTTCATCATCAGCGAAGAAGGGTGCAGCCTGCTGCATTGCATGACCCGTACCCAGCTGTTCTGCCTGTAGCACCCAGTTGAGATTGTCGTCACGCAGCGTTTTTTTCAGCAGATCGCCGCCATGTCCATAAACCAGATGCACCTGGCTGGCGCCTAATTCATTAGCTGCATCAATAACATGCTGCACCATTGGCTTTCCTGCCAGTGTGTGGAGCACTTTAGGCAGATCGGAATACATGCGGGTACCTTTGCCTGCAGCAAGGATCACCACGCTCATCGCACTGTTTAACATACGCATCCTGACGGTAGTTTGTGTGAGAAGTAAAAACGTTTGATGCTTAAAATTCTACATCTTTTTCATCATGAATTAAGGCCGAAAAAAAAAGCCAGCCTGGGATCCAGACTGGCTTTTGTGCTTTTCAAGCCGGTGTTACATCGCTTTTTTGGTCAACTCGATAACGCGCAGTTTCGCGATCGCTTTGGCCAGCTCCGCAGACGCCTGAGCGTAATCCACGTCACCATGAGAGCTGCTAATGTGCTCTTCAGCCTTACGCTTCGATTCCAGGGCTCGCGCTTCGTCGAGATCCTGGCCACGAATAGCGGTATCGGCCAGAACGGTCACACTGCCTGGCTGCACTTCAAGAATGCCGCCGGACAGATAGATAAACTCTTCATGACCGAACTGTTTAACGATGCGGATCATACCAGGCTTAATGGCGGTGAGCAGCGGTGCGTGACCCGGGAAAATACCCAGTTCACCTTCACTACCCGTTACCTGGATTTTCTCGACCAGACCAGAGAACATTTGTTGCTCTGCGCTGACGACGTCCAGGTGGTAAGTCATTGCCATATCACCCTCCGATTAAGGCGTTAAAGTTTTTTGGCTTTTTCCACGGCTTCTTCGATGGAACCAACCATGTAGAACGCCTGCTCTGGCAGGTGATCGTATTCGCCTTCCATGATGCCTTTAAAGCCACGGATGGTGTCTTTCAGGGAAACGTATTTACCTGGAGAACCGGTGAATACTTCCGCAACGAAGAACGGCTGGGACAGGAAGCGCTGGATCTTACGCGCACGTGCTACCACCAGTTTGTCTTCTTCAGACAGTTCATCCATACCCAGGATGGCGATGATGTCTTTCAGTTCCTGGTAACGTTGCAGCAGGGACTGTACGCCACGCGCGGTGTCGTAGTGTTCCTGGCCAACAACCAGTGGATCCAGCTGACGGCTGGTAGAGTCCAGCGGGTCAACGGCCGGGTAGATACCCAGAGACGCGATCTGACGGCTCAGTACCACGGTTGCATCTAAGTGAGCAAAGGTGGTGGCTGGAGATGGGTCAGTCAAGTCATCCGCAGGTACGTATACCGCCTGAACGGAGGTGATAGAACCAGTTTTGGTAGAGGTGATACGTTCCTGAAGAACACCCATCTCTTCCGCAAGCGTAGGCTGATAACCTACCGCTGAAGGCATACGACCCAGCAGTGCAGATACTTCAGTACCGGCCAGGGTGTAACGGTAGATGTTATCAACGAACAGCAGAACGTCACGGCCTTCGTCACGGAACTTCTCAGCCATCGTCAGGCCAGTCAGCGCAACGCGCAGACGGTTTCCTGGTGGCTCGTTCATCTGGCCGTAAACCAGGGATACTTTATCCAGAACGTTGGAGTCGGTCATTTCGTGGTAGAAGTCGTTACCCTCACGAGTACGTTCACCAACACCCGCAAACACGGAGTAACCGGAGTGCTCGATCGCGATGTTACGGATCAGCTCCATCATGTTTACGGTTTTACCTACACCCGCACCACCGAACAGACCAACTTTACCGCCCTTCGCGAACGGGCACATCAGGTCGATAACTTTGATGCCGGTTTCCAGCAGTTCCTGAGAGCTGGACAGCTCTTCGTAGGAAGGTGCCGCGCGGTGGATAGCCCAACGCTCTTCTTCACCGATGTCGCCTTTCATGTCGATTGGTTGACCCAATACGTTCATGATACGACCCAGTGTTGCTTTACCTACCGGGACTTCGATCGGGTGCTCAAGGTCTTTCACTTCCAGACCACGACGCAGACCGTCGGAAGAACCCATGGCGATGGTACGCACGATACCGCCGCCGAGCTGCTGCTGAACTTCCAGCACCAGGCTCTCGTTACCATTTTGTACCTCAAGCGCGTCGTACACGCGTGGTACGGCGTCCTGAGGGAACTCGACGTCCACCACGGCGCCGATTACCTGGACAATCTTTCCAGTAGCCATCTTGAATCCTCTACGTAATTCGTAAACCTGGTTAAACCGCGGCGGCCCCCGAGACGATCTCGGTGAGTTCCTGAGTAATGCTGGCCTGACGAGCTTTGTTGTAAACCAACTGCAGCTCTTTAATCAGGCTGCCGCCATTATCGGTCGCGGCTTTCATCGCCACCATTCGTGCGGCCTGCTCGCTGGCCAGGTTTTCTACAACGCCCTGATAAACCTGAGATTCAACGTAACGACGCAGCAGGGTATCCAGCAGCGGTTTCGGATCGGGTTCATACAGGTAATCCCAGGCTTTCTGTTTCAGCTCGTCATCTTCTGATGCCGGTAACGGCAGCATCTGAGTGAGCGTAGGCACCTGAGACATGGTGTTAATAAATTTGTTGCTGACAACGTACAGTCTGTCCAGACGGCCTTCATCGTAGGCCTGCAACATCACTTTAACCGGGCCGATCAGTTCGGACAGGGACGGGTTATCACCCATACCGGTCACCTGAGCGACAATGTTGCCACCAACGGAGTTAAAGAAAGAGACGCCTTTAGAGCCAATCAGTGCCAGATCGCACTGAACGCCTTTATCGGACCAGCCTTTCATATCCGCCAGCAGTTTTTTGAACAGGTTAATGTTCAAGCCGCCACACAGACCACGGTCAGTCGACACCACCAGGTAGCCCACGCGCTTAACGTCGCGTTCTTCCAGGTAAGGGTGCTTATATTCCAGATTACCGTTTGCAAGGTGACCAATCACTTTGCGCATGGTCTCTGCATAAGGACGGCTGGCCGCCATGCGATCCTGCGATTTACGCATTTTGGAAGCGGCGACCATCTCCATCGCTTTAGTGATCTTTTGCGTGTTCTGGACGCTTGCGATCTTACTACGTATCTCTTTTGCGCCGGCCATGAGCTTCTCCTCAATGCCAGACGGCTTGTCCTGAGACAAGCCGCCGGACGATTACCAGGATTGGGTTGCTTTGAAGGAATCGAGGATAGCTTTCAGCTTGCCTTCGATTTCGTCGTTATAGCCACCGGTCTGGTTGATCTCTTGCATCAGCGGAGCGTGATCACGGTCGACGTAAGCCAGCAGAGCGGCTTCGAAGCTACCGATTTTCGCCAGTTCCACATCTTCGAGGTAACCGCGTTCAGCCGCGAACAGTACCAGGCCCTGCTGAGCAACAGACATTGGCGCGTACTGTTTCTGCTTCAGCAGCTCGGTCACTTTCTGACCGTGGCTCAGCTGTTTACGGGTTGCTTCGTCCAGATCGGATGCGAACTGAGAGAACGCAGCCAGTTCACGATACTGTGCCAGCGCGGTACGGATACCACCGGACAGTTTCTTGATGATCTTGGTCTGAGCAGCACCACCCACACGGGATACGGAGATACCCGGGTTAACCGCCGGACGAATACCGGAGTTAAACAGGTTGGTTTCCAGGAAGATCTGACCATCGGTAATGGAGATTACGTTGGTCGGAACGAACGCAGAAACGTCACCCGCCTGGGTTTCAATGATCGGCAGAGCGGTCAGAGAACCTGTTTTACCCTTCACTTCACCTTTGGTGAAGTTCTCGACGTATTCCGCGTTAACGCGGGAAGCACGCTCCAGCAGACGAGAGTGGAGGTAGAATACGTCGCCCGGGAATGCTTCACGTCCTGGTGGACGACGGAGCAGCAGGGAAACCTGACGATAAGCAACAGCCTGTTTAGACAGGTCATCGTATACGATCAGCGCATCTTCACCGCGGTCACGGAAGTATTCGCCCATTGCGCAACCAGCGTATGGTGCCAGGTATTGCAGTGCAGCAGATTCAGACGCGGTAGCTACCACAACGATGGTGTTAGACAGTGCGCCGTGCTCTTCCAGTTTACGAACCACGTTGGAAATGGTGGACGCTTTCTGGCCGATAGCCACGTACACACATTTGATGCCGGAATCACGCTGGTTGATGATGGCGTCAATTGCCATCGCGGTTTTACCGGTCTGACGGTCACCGATGATCAGTTCACGCTGACCACGACCGATTGGGATCATGGCATCAACGGACTTATAACCCGTCTGCACTGGCTGATCAACGGACTGACGGTCGATAACGCCTGGTGCGATAACTTCGATTGGGGAGAAGCCATCGTGCTCAACCGGACCTTTACCGTCGATTGGCGCACCCAGGGTGTTAACAACGCGACCCAGCAGGCCACGGCCAACCGGCACTTCCAGAATACGGCCAGTACACTTAACCTTCATGCCTTCGGCAAGGTCAGCGTATGGACCCATCACAACGGCACCTACGGAGTCGCGCTCCAGGTTCAGTGCGATAGCGTAACGGTTACCCGGCAGGGAAATCATCTCACCCTGCATACAATCGGCCAGGCCGTGGATGCGGATAACACCGTCACTTACAGAAACAATAGTACCTTCGTTGTGAGCTTCACTCACAACACTGAACTGAGCAATGCGCTGCTTGATCAGTTCGCTGATTTCGGTGGAATTCAGTTGCATGCTCCAGTCCCCTTAAGACTGCAAGACGTCTGCAAGGCGCTCAAGACGGCCGCGTACGCTGCCATCAATGACCATATCACCCGAACGGATGATTACGCCTGCCATTACAGACTTATCGATTTTGCAATTCAGCTTAACTTTGCGTGACAGACGTTTTTCCATCGCGGCGGTGATTTTCGCAAGCTGTTCATCACTCAGTTCAGTCGCGGAAGTTACTTCAACTTCAGCGGTAGCTTCACTAAGGGCACGTAAGTGCTCAAACTGCTCGAGAACATCCGGGAGCACACGGAGACGACCATTTTCCGCCATCACCTTAATCAGGTTCTGGCCGTTGGCATCCAGTTGCTCTCCGCACACGGCGATAAACGACGCGGCGAGGGTTTCAGGCGCTAACGCACCAGAAAGCAACTCGGCCATTTGTTCGTTTTTCGTCACCTCAGCGGCAAACGCCAGCATATTCTGCCAGCGATCGACATTTTGGTGTTCGACAGCAAAGTCAAAAGCTGCTTTGGCGTAGGGGCGAGCTACCGTAACAAATTCAGACATCAGCCCCTCCCTCCTTACAGTTCAGCGACAAGTTTGTCCACGATGTCGCTGTTAGCAGCTTCATCCACGGAACGTTCGATGATCTTCTCGGCGCCAGCAACAGCCAGAATCGCAACCTGCTTACGCAGTTCTTCACGAGCACGTTTACGCTCAGCTTCAATTTCAGCCTGAGCCTGTGTCACGATCTTAGTACGTTCCTGTTCTGCTTCAGCTTTGGCTTCGTCCAGGATCTGAGAACGGCGTTTGTTAGCCTGTTCAATGATTACCTGAGCTTCAGCTTTCGCTTTTTTCAGCTGGTCTGTCGCGTTGGCCTGTGCAAGGTCCAAATCTTTCTTAGCGCGTTCTGCGGAAGCCAGACCGTCAGCAATTTCTTTCTGACGTTTTTCGATGGCAGCCATTAAAGGCGGCCATACATACTTCATGCAGAACCAGACAAAGAGAATAAACGCGATGGCCTGGCCGAGGATTGTTGCGTTCATGTTCACAGCACAATACCTCTTAAATTTCTGTGGCTTGGGGTTTTAAAACAACTACTACGCGACAGCAAACATCACGTACAGACCCAGACCTACAGCGATCATTGGGATTGCATCCACCAGACCCATAACGATAAAGAACTGAGTACGCAGCAGAGGAATCAGATCAGGTTGACGCGCTGCGCCTTCCAGGAATTTGCCCCCGAGGATGCCGATACCGATCGCAGCACCGATAGCCGCCAGACCCATCATCACAGCGGCAGCCATGTACAGCAGATCCATATTCAGGTTTTCCATGACAGTCTCCAGTTTGTTTCAATTAAAACGTAGTAGTGTTGGTAAAAAATCAGTGCTCTTCAGACGCCATCGACAGATAGACGATCGTCAGAACCATGAAGATAAAGGCTTGCAGCGTAATGATCAGGATGTGGAAAATGGCCCATGGCACATTCAGAATCCACTGTGACCACCACGGCAGAAGACCCGCGATCAGAATGAAAATCAGCTCACCCGCATACATGTTGCCGAACAGTCGCAGACCCAGTGAAACAGGTTTGGACAGCAGGCTAACGCCTTCCAGGATCAGGTTGACCGGAATAAACGCCCAGTGGTTGAACGGCTGCAAGGTAAGCTCTTTCACAAAGCCGCTTACGCCTTTCATTTTGATGCTGTAGAAAAGAATCAGGATAAATACGCCCAGCGCCATCGACAGGGTGATGTTCACGTCGGCAGACGGAACCACGCGCAGGGCAGGCAGACCGAAGACATGCTCGCCGATCCACGGCAGGAAATCGATAGGCAGAAGGTCCATCAGGTTCATCAGGAAGACCCAAACGAACACGGTCAGGGCCAGCGGAGCAATCAGCTTGCTCTTACCATGGTACATGTCTTTGACGCTGCCATGGACGAAGCCGATGATCATCTCGATGAACGTCTGGAATTTCCCTGGAACACCGCTGGTCGCTCGTTTAGCAACACCGCGGAACATGGCCAGGAACAGAAGACCCAAAACCACCGAGAAGAACATGGAGTCGATGTTGATCGTCCAGAAGGTGGCCGGGGGGTTATGTGGATCCACCAGCGAGAATGTACGCAGGTCCAGCTGAAGGTTATTCAGATGGTGACCTATGTAATCCTGCGGCGTCATATTTTCTGAAGCCATGATGCCTTTTACCCTTTGTTATTGATTACAGCTGGAGCCAGAACTTGTACCACCAGCACCAAAACCCACGTTGCTATCAGCGGCATGAATACCACTTTCAAAACCGCCAGCGCCATCACCAGTAGAGCAAAGGTCAGCAACACCTTACACACTTCGCCGAGAGCGAAGGACCAGGCCACGCGGCCTTTGGCGGGTGTATGCGCCTGATGACGCCAGGCAAAAATCATAAACAACACGTTTGGCAGAACCACCGCCAAACCTCCGCACGCGGCGGAGATGCCCCAGAAGGGGTCTTTGAGGCTAAACAGCAGTCCACTTGCTATCACAGCCAGAAACTGAATGAACAGAAGCTTACGAGCAACGTTTCTACTCAAGAGCGACACAGACATCACGTTTTTACTCCTGCTCCCTTCGAGGTATGCCGCGTGTCGTATAAAACGTCCTTTAAGGCTCAGAGTCAAGCATCAAAAAGCGGTCAAATTATACGGTGCGTACCCGTGATTTCAAACATTAAGTAGCGAAAAGGTGAATAAATGTTTAAATATTTTTCCCCAGTCCTATTTTTCAACTTTTGAACTCAGTGCCAACCTTCAGGCAAAACTGCAAACAGCGCGGAAACGTTGGTGATAAAGCGTGCACGAGATCACAAAATACACATTTGCGATAAAGTGGTATTTATCAAAGACGTAAAACGATTTATTTCATCCGATTGAAATTAAAGCAAAAAAATCGCAACTATTTTTAAAACAGAGCCGTATACAACAAAAACCTTTTATTGACATTCTTAATAAATATTTAACATCTCATTCTTGTTGCCTTTACCCATTTTTAGCAGGCTGATATTTTCATGGTTGACTATCTTCAGGGTGAACGAATCACTTCAGGTTAACCATAAGAAAATCCATGGTGACAACAAGGTTAAATTAACTACGGCCAAATCAGACTGGATGTGCTGCTTTTTAACACCATCAGAACAGCACAAATTCCACATTTTTTATTAATTTTTTAAAATGTGTTTGGCTTAATTATCACCAGATGACGCTCACCTTCGAGCTGAGGGATCTGGAGTTTTTCAATGGATTCCACTGCAAAACCGTCCGGAAGCTGCTCTATTTCGTCCCCCGGAAGTTGCCCTTTCAGCGCATAAAAACGGCCCTTATCCGCCGGCAGGTGTTTGCACCAGCTCACCATGTCATTGAGTGAGGCAAACGCGCGGCTGATAACGCCGTCAAACGGTGGCTCTGCCGGGAACTCCTCTACCCTGCTCTGCACGGGCGTGATGTTTTCCAGCTTCAGCTCATGCTGAACCTGTCGTAAAAAGCGTACGCGCTTGCCCAGACTGTCCAGCAGCGTGAAATGACTCTCCGGTCGAACAATAGACAACGGAACGCCCGGCAAGCCCGGACCGGTGCCCACGTCGATAAAACGTTCACCGGTAAGATACGGCGCCACAACGATGCTATCGAGAATATGGCGAATCAGCATCTCGTTGGGATCGCGTACGGAGGTGAGGTTGTACGCTTTATTCCATTTGTTCAGCATATCGACATAGGCCACCAGCTGATTTTTCTGGTGATCGGTGAGCGAAATACCTGCCTGTTCCAGCAGACGAGAGAGTTTATTGAGCACGGTGGATACCTGTTGAGAGATTTTTCGCCCGGTGGCACTGCCGCTTACCGGGCCTACGATTAAGTAGGGCGGGTAAGCGAAGCGCCACCCGCCAAAAGCAATGTTAATTACGCGCTGCGGCGCAGCATACCCTGCTTTTTCAGCCACACCAGCAGAATCGAAATCGCGGCAGGTGTGACACCGGAGATACGTGAGGCTTGGCCAATCGACACAGGTTTGTGATCGTTCAGCTTAGCGATCACTTCGTTGGAAAGCCCCGTCACCTGACGATAGTCCAGCATTTCCGGCAGCAGCGTATTTTCGTTGCGCTGCTGTTTTTCGATCTCATCCTGCTGACGCGCGATGTAACCTTCGTATTTCACCTGAATCTCGACCTGTTCAGCCGCTTCAGCGTCTTCAAGGCCCGGTGCGAACGCGGTCAGTTTGACCAGATTCTCGTAGGTGACTTCAGGACGGCGCAGCAGATCTTCACCACTGGCTTCGCGCGAAAGCGGCGCAGTTAAGTGAGCGTTCACTTCAGCAGCAGTTTCCGCCTGCGGATTCACCCAGGTGGTTTTCAGGCGCTGGCGTTCCTGTTCGATACGCTCTAGCTTCTCGTTGAAGCGCGCCCAGCGTTCGTCATCCACCAGACCCAATTCGCGGCCCACCTCGGTCAGACGCAGATCGGCATTGTCTTCGCGCAGCATCAGGCGATATTCCGCACGAGAAGTAAACATGCGGTACGGTTCTTTGGTCCCCAGCGTGCAGAGATCGTCGACCAGAACACCCAGGTAAGCCTGAGAACGCGCTGGTGCCCAGCCCTCTTTCTCGGCAGAGAAGCGAGCGGCGTTCAGACCGGCCAGCAGCCCTTGTGCGGCAGCTTCTTCGTACCCGGTGGTGCCGTTAATCTGGCCTGCGAAGAACAGACCCTGGATGAATTTGCTTTCCAGCGTCGGCTTCAGGTCACGCGGATCGAAGAAATCGTACTCAATAGCGTAGCCAGGACGAACGATCTTCGCGTTTTCCATCCCCTGCATTGAACGCACAATCTGCATCTGCACGTCGAACGGCAGGCTGGTGGAGATGCCGTTCGGGTAAATTTCGTTCGAGGTCAGCCCTTCAGGTTCGAGGAAGATCTGATGCTGGTTACGATCGGCAAAGCGCATCACTTTATCTTCGATCGACGGGCAATAACGTGGGCCGATCCCTTCGATCACGCCGGCGTACATTGGGCTGCGATCGAGGTTATTGCGGATCACGTCATGGGTTTTTTCATTGGTGTGCGTGATGTAGCACGGCACCTGCTGCGGATGTTGCGCCGCATTGCCCATGAACGAGAATACCGGCATCGGGTTATCACCGTGCTGCTGTGCCAGTACGCTGAAATCAATGGTACGCGCATCAATTCGCGGCGGCGTACCGGTTTTCAGGCGGCTTACGCGCAGCGGCAGCTCACGCAGACGACGAGACAGCGGAATCGACGGCGGATCGCCCGCACGGCCACCGCTGTAGTTGTCCAGACCAATATGGATTTTACCGTCCAGGAATGTCCCGACCGTCAGCACCACCGCTTTTGCGCGGAACTTGAGACCCATCTGGGTCACGGCGCCAACAACACGATCGTTTTCCACGATAAGATCTTCTACAGCCTGCTGGAAGATCATCAGGTTCGGTTGGTTTTCCAGCGCTGTGCGCACAGCCTGACGGTAAAGCACGCGGTCTGCCTGTGCACGGGTGGCGCGAACAGCCGGACCTTTACTCGCGTTTAGTATCCTAAACTGAATGCCCGCATGATCGATCGCTTTCGCCATCAGGCCGCCAAGTGCATCCACTTCTTTTACCAGGTGTCCTTTCCCAATGCCGCCAATCGCCGGATTACAGGACATTTGTCCCAGCGTGTCGATATTGTGTGTCAAAAGCAGGGTCTGCTGACCCATTCGCGCTGCGGCCATTGCGGCCTCAGTGCCTGCGTGACCCCCGCCAATGATGATGACGTCAAAAGGATCCTGATAAAACATGGTGGTCTGCCTCGCGTAAAGCGGTATGAAAATGGATTGAAGCCCGGGCCGTGGATTCTACTCAACTTTAGTCTTTCGAGAAAGCATTGGGATCCTGGGCTATTAAAAAGAAGATCTTTTTATTTAGAGATCTGTTCTATTGTGATCTCTTATTAGGATCGCAGACCTTTGTGGATAAGTCCGATCCCATAAATAAGATCATGCAGTTAGGAAGGATCGTTTGCTGTGAATGAACGGTGATCCTGGACCGTATAAGCTGGGATCAGATCGCCACTTTATACACAGGTCAAAAACTAAACTAACGTTGTTCTTTGGATAACTACGGGTTAATACGAGCTTTTAACCAGAGTTATCCACATCTGATCGCGCGATCTTTAATCGTTTTTGAGTAAATTTTTCCATTCCACGAGCCAGATCTCGGCTGGATCTTCGGGAATATCATGATCGAGGATGTTGATCTTCAGTGTTTCACCCAGCTGTTTTGCTCCGCAGGCGGTCACCGCAGCTTCTACTTTCTCTATGGCGCCACAGAAAGTGTCATATTCACGGCTGCCGATCCCTACAGCGCCAAACCGGACGTTTGCCAGATCGGGCTGTTGTTCCAGCAGTTCGTCATATAAAGGTTGCAGGTTATCCGGCAGATCGCCCGCGCCGTGCGTGGAGGTGATCAGCAGCCAGACCCCGTCAGTCGGGAGATCTTCCAGCAGCGGTCCGTGCAGCGTTTGTGTAGAAAAGCCCGCGTCTTCCAGCTTCTCAGCCAGATGTTCCGCTACATATTCCGCACCGCCCAGGGTGCTGCCGCTGATAAGAGTAATGTCCGCCATTGATCGCTCGCTCAGATAAAGAGGCGGTCATTGTACGCTGTGAACGAGCTGGGATCTACCTGTGGAAAATGTGGGAATGAAATTGCCCGATCACGGGCGGATAGTACGCATGATCGGGTTTTGCAGGGAGATCAGGGTTTCGGTGGACTGAATTTCATCGATTGTTTGGATCTTGTTGATAAGTACCTGCTGGAGAGCGTCGATGGATCGGCACATGACCTTTATAAAGATGCTGTAGTGCCCGGTGGTGTAGTACGCCTCAGTGACTTCATCCAGCGCGTTCAGCTTCTCCAGCGCGGAGGGGTAATCTTTGGCGCTTTTCAGAATAATGCCAATGAAGCAGCAGACGTCGTAGCCGAGTTGCTTCGGGCTGACATCAATGCGTGCGCCGGTGATGATCCCGGCCTGCTTCATTTTCTCTACGCGAACGTGAATGGTCCCCGGGCTGACGCCAAATTGTTTCGCCAGTTCGGCATACGCGGTGCGTGCGTTGGCCATGAGCGCTTCCAGAATGCCGCGGTCCAGATTGTCGATCTGATAATTTTCCATAGGTTTTTCTTATGAAGATTAATGATTCCTTCTATTCTAGCGTCTTATTTTAACGAATCAAAAGTGAAGGTGGCTTTTTGTTGATGGGTTATTGAATTAAGCGCCTGTTCTGTTGCTTAATCAGTATCAACAGGACGCAGGAGTATAAATAATGAAAACCGCTTACATCGCAAAACAACGCCAGATCAGTTTCGTTAAATCCCATTTTTCTCGCCAGCTGGAAGAGAAGCTTGGCCTTATTGAAGTGCAGGCGCCGATTCTGAGCCGCGTGGGTGACGGGACGCAGGATAACTTGTCTGGTTGCGAAAAAGCGGTACAGGTAAAAGTGAAAACACTGCCAGACGCCCAGTTCGAAGTGGTTCATTCCCTGGCGAAGTGGAAGCGTCAAACCCTGGGACAACACGACTTCAGCGCGGGCGAAGGGCTTTACACGCATATGAAAGCCCTTCGCCCCGATGAAGACCGCCTCTCCCCCATTCACTCTGTCTACGTTGACCAGTGGGACTGGGAGCGCGTAATGGGTGACGGCGAGCGTCACGTCGGTACGCTGAAATCTACCGTTGAGGCGATCTACGCCGGGATCAAAGCGACCGAAGCGGCCGTGAGCAAAGAGTTTGGTCTGGCACCGTTCCTGCCGGAAACGATCCGCTTTGTTTACAGTCAGGAGTTGCTGAGCCGTTTCCCGGATCTGGATGCCAAAGGCCGTGAACGCGCGATCGCCAAAGAGCTGGGCGCGGTATTCCTGATCGGCATTGGCGGGAAATTGTCTGATGGTAAACGTCACGACGTCCGTGCGCCGGATTACGATGACTGGAGCACCGTGGGCGAGAGCGAATATGCCGGTCTGAACGGCGATATTCTGGTCTGGAACCCGGTTCTGGAAGATGCGTTTGAACTCTCTTCGATGGGGATCCGCGTGGATGCTGAAGCACTGAAGCGTCAGCTGGCCGTGACCGGTGATGAAGATCGTCTGCAACTGGAATGGCACCAGGCGCTGCTGCGCGGTGAAATGCCGCAGACCATCGGCGGTGGTATTGGCCAGTCTCGTCTGACCATGCTGCTGTTGCAACTGTCCCATATCGGTCAGGTACAGTGTGGGGTCTGGCCGCAGCAGGTACGTGAGAGCGTCGGTTCTCTTCTTTAATTAACGTCGCCAGCGTCTGAGCAGGCGGCTACGCAACCCGGTATCAAAGCGCCAGATGTGATCGAAGATGCGCATGATGCCGGGTTTTCCATGTGCAGACATCGCCACGGCATGGAAGCGGTGCTGATGCACGCGCTGCATCTCCTTCACTTTATTCACGACGTCGTCGGGCAGCCGCTGGGCAATAAAATCGGAAATCACCACCGCATCCGCGTCGTACCAGTCTCCGCCCTGCATGCGCTCAATGATGCTGCGAAAACAGCTGGCCAGATCGGTGCCGCCGCGAAAGCGCTGGCTTAAAAAGCGGATCGCCTGCTCCAGCCCCTGTGGGCTGGTCAGTTCATACCCCACCACTTCGCTGGAAAATAACATGATGTAGCAGCGACGACGATCGGCGAGCGCCACGCGCATCAGAGCCAGGCAGAACGCTTTTGCACACTGCTCATTAAATCCCCCCATCGATCCGGACGTATCTACGCAAACAATGAATGGACCGCGCGGTTGCTCATCAAAGTCCTGATGCACCACCGGGCGCTGGCTGATTTTTTCGCGCCAGGCTTCGCCATGCAACCGATAGGTAAGAAGCTGTTTTTCCACCAGACGGCGATAAAACTCATACTCCAGTTCGGTCATTCCCAGCGTGCTGAGTTCCGTAGGCAACAGGCGCAGGATATCATCGCTTTGCTGTAAGCCGTCCACCTGCTCCGGTACGGTGGAGGGCTCGCGTACCAGCGTACGAAAGGTTTCCATCGGCGCATCTTTCTTTGGAATTGACCTGGCCTCCCGGGATCGACCAAGCTGTTCTGCAAGCTTCATCAGCTCCGGCTGTTGTGCCAGAAAGTCGCCGTACTTCACGATCAACTGATAATCGCCACGTTTTAACTGACCGGCACTCATATCCCAGAGTCGACCGGCGGCGTTTTCATTCTCCACCAGCACCTGTTCTAGCTGGCCGCTTAACGTCATCCGCTCCTGAACTTCGCTTAACAGCTGTTCGCGCTCTTCGTCCAGCAACTGCTGGTTGAGAGAGGTGGCCTGAACGACAAGACTGAGCCGCCAGCGCTGTAAAAACAGCGTATGCAGGGCGGGAGTAAAGCTGGGGTTGTCCGTGACCAGCGCTCTGGCCTGGCTGGCAAACGGGGAGTGAACGTTATCTAGCAGCGTCAGGGTTTGCTGTAGCTGGGCAATAAACTGCGGCGTTGAAAGCCGCTGGCACTGCTGGTAACCAGCCACTTCCTCTGTCAGTTCCGGCGGGACTTCCGTCTCCTTAAACCGCTGGCGCAGGTTATCGCGCCAGCGGGGAAGATCGTCCGTCATTGCTTTTCTGAGCTTCGGAAATTTTTCAAAGAAGGCCGCCAGCTGCGGTGAAGCGAGCAGGGTAATGACGACCTCTTCGATCAACCCTTCCTCGCTAACCGCCAGCATGACGTTAAGCGTGTCCAGCGTTAGCATTGACGCGCCTGTTTAATCTGCGCGCTGACATCCTGCAAGCTGGCTTCAATGCGACCTAACCAGTCGCTATGGATAAAGAGGCATTTCTGCTGCTCGCTGAAGCGCGTGTGCTGCTGATGCCATTCGTTATCCAGCGCTTCGAGCTGCTGTTTGATCTCCTCCGGAAGACTGTCAGAGGCCGTGCCCGGCAGCGCCAGGCGCGATCCCTGAAGGCTGACGTCGCGGATCACAAGGTGCTGGCTGCTGTCGACTTCCATCGACAGCGGCTGTGCAAAGCCGATACCGTTGAGTTTACCGCGGATCTCGCCGCCCTTATCCAGCCACTGAACCAGCGCAACGCGTTCGATCGTCACGTGCACCACCTGCATATCATGAAGCTTCAGCGGCTGCTGAAGAAGAAGTGTGAGCGAGGCGTCAGTCAGTTCGGCTGGCAGTTCATAGTGCGGTTTACGGGCAAACATCCCGCCAAGACGGTTCACCTTCAGCGCGGTTTTGTCACTTTGCTGCTGCTGAAGCTGAAGACGACGTTGGGCAATCGCCCCCAGTTGATTAAGCATGGATTGCTGACCCCACGCGTGCCCGGTCATCAAAACGTCCAGCTGCTGCTGCATCAAATTCATCCCTTCTGCGTCGTGCCACAGACAGTCTTTCAGCAGGATCAGATCGATGGGGGCGACAGCATCGCGGCCGCTGAACAGGGCGCTTGCCTGAAGCAGACGAATGGCTTTTTTCCAGCGACGGTCGGAGACGTACGGCGCGGAGGGCAATAAATCAAGCTGCTGGCGCAGCATGAAGATCAGCTCAAAGACGGCATCGGGCAGCTTAATTTTGCCTATCTCTTCCTGCCACTGGTCATACTCTTCGTCCGTGACCTGTAATGATGGTGCCACCGGATTTTCGTTTTCGTCCTGCTGGCTTACCAGCATTGAGCGGAAGTTCGATTTGTCCTGGACTTTATCCAGCCACAGGCGGATCAGCATGCGGTCATACAGCGCTTCAAGGCTGCTGTCGGCTTCGGGAAGTTCGTTAGACGCGGCCACCAGCAACCGCATGGGGATCTTCTCTTCGCTCGCGCCGTTGCGGAAGCGGCGTTCGTTGATTGCCGTCAGCAGGGTATTCAGAATGGCCGGGCCGGCTTTCCAGATCTCATCAAGAAAGACGATTTCCGCTTCCGGGAGATAGCCCGCCGTCAGACGTTCATAGCGTCCCTCATCTTTTAACGCCTGAATGGAGAGCGGGCCGAAAACTTCTTCCGGCGTGGAGAAGCGCGTCATCAAATACTCGAATGCGCGAGCGTTCTGGAAAGCGAATTTGAGGCGGCGTGCGATCAGACTTTTGGCAATGCCCGGCGGACCCAGCAGAAACACGCTTTCCCCGCTCAGCGCCGCCAGTAAACAGAGGCGAATGGCGTGGCTACGCTCGTAAAGGCCTTTCTCCAGCGCACTGCTGAGGCGGGAAATTCTTTCTGCTAATAAATGTGAGTGAGCCATAATAGTTTTGCATCCTTTCGCCGTCGTGGCGGCTAATTGAAGCGAGTATAGACGTTTCGGTCTGGCCTGGTAATAGGCTGAAGTGCGGCGCTATTTTCTTTGCGCTACATTAATGCGGCTGCATTTAGGGGTACGATTTTGCATTGAATCGTGCATACTGTGCGCTTTTTGTGGGCCAAGGGACTAAGCACACATTTGTTATTCAAACGAAAAGACTAGTCTATGAGCACTGATAATAAGCAATCATTACCTGCAGTAACGCTTGCAGCGATCGGGGTTGTCTACGGTGATATCGGCACCAGCCCGCTTTATACGCTTCGTGAATGTTTGTCCGGTCAGTTTGGTTTTGGTGTAGAGCGTGACGCCGTATTTGGTTTCCTCTCGCTCATCTTCTGGCTGCTGATCCTGGTGGTCTCCCTTAAGTATCTCTCTTTCGTTATGCGGGCTGATAACGCGGGCGAGGGCGGTATTCTGACCCTGATGTCCCTTGCTGGGCGCAATACGTCTGCAAGAATGACCTCCGTGCTGGTCATCATTGGCCTGATTGGCGGCAGCTTCTTCTATGGGGAAGTCGTGATTACGCCAGCGATTTCGGTGATGTCGGCCATAGAGGGGCTGGAGATTGTCGCGCCTCAGCTTGATACGTGGGTGGTGCCACTCGCTATTATCGTGCTGACGTTGCTGTTTGCTATACAAAAACACGGTACCGGGCTGGTGGGTAAGCTGTTCGCGCCTATTATGCTGGCCTGGTTCCTGATCCTGGCGGCGCTGGGCTTACGCAGTATTATTGCCAACCCGGATGTCCTGCACGCGCTGAACCCAATGTGGGCGGTGCATTTCTTCCTGGAATATAAAGTGGTGTCGTTTGTGGCGCTGGGCGCGGTAGTGCTTTCCATTACCGGTGTTGAAGCGCTGTATGCAGATATGGGCCACTTCGGGAAACTCCCAATTCGCGTCGCCTGGTTTAGCGTTGTTCTGCCTTCACTGGTGCTGAATTACTTCGGCCAGGGCGCGCTGCTGCTTGCCCATCCTGAAGCGATTAAAAACCCGTTCTTCCTGCTGGCGCCGGACTGGGCGCTGGTTCCGATGCTGATCCTGGCGACGCTGGCGACGGTCATTGCCTCTCAGGCTGTTATTTCCGGCGTATTCTCCCTGACGCGTCAGGCCGTGCGTCTGGGGTATCTCTCGCCGATGCGCATTATCCATACCTCTGAGATGGAGTCAGGCCAGATCTACATTCCGTTCGTCAACTGGCTGCTCTATTTCGCGGTGGTGATTGTTATCGTCAGCTTCGAGCACTCCAGTAACCTGGCGGCGGCGTACGGTATCGCGGTGACCGGAACGATGGTGTTGACCTCTATTCTCTCTACCACCGTGGCGTACCGTAACTGGCACTGGAATAAGTTCCTCGTGGGGCTGATCCTGGTTGGTTTCCTCTGCATCGACGTGCCGCTGTTCTCTGCGAACCTCGACAAGATTGTCTCCGGTGGCTGGCTGCCGCTGACGCTGGGTCTGGTGATGTTCATCGTGATGACGACGTGGAAGAGCGAACGTTTCCGCCTGCTGCGTCGTATGCATGAGCACGGTAATTCTCTGGAGGCGATGATCGCCTCGCTGGAGAAATCCCCGCCGGTGCGAGTGCCGGGCACGGCGGTGTATATGTCTCGTGCGCTGAACGTGATCCCGTTTGCGCTGATGCATAACCTTAAGCACAACAAAGTGCTGCACGAGCGCGTGATCCTGCTGACGCTGCGTACCGAAGATGCGCCGTATGTTCACAACGTGCGACGCGTACAGATTGAGCAGCTGTCGCCAACCTTCTGGCGCGTGGTGGCAAGCTACGGCTGGCGCGAAACGCCGAACGTGGAAGAGGTATTCCACCGCTGCGGTCTGGAAGGGCTGAGTTGCCGCATGATGGAGACATCGTTCTTTATGTCCCACGAGTCGCTGATCATCGGCAAGCGCCCATGGTATCTGCGCCTGCGCGGCAAGCTGTATCTCATCCTGCAACGTAACGCCCTGCGTGCGCCTGACCAGTTTGAGATCCCGCCCAATCGCGTGATTGAGCTGGGGACGCAGGTCGAGATTTAATTCTCAGTGCGGCCTGATGCCCTCACCCAGCCCCTCTCCCACAGGGCTGAG
>NZ_JADCLG010000002.1:0-115381 GCF_014982425.1 Enterobacter cloacae complex sp. I1M
GGGCCGGGGTGAGGGGAAAAATTATATCGTAAAATATGAAACCGATTGCATATCCATATTTAAACCGCTACTTATCACTCCATTAACAAATACGCTTTTTATTCCTTCCCGGGTATTCCCGCAAATATTGAGCAAGGTCAAGCAGACCGCAAATTAATACGATTAACAACATCCCGTCACATTTTTATTATTGCTGATAAAAACTATTCTCATTATCATCGCAGTGTTGATTATTTAACCTCTCGTGGAATCAGGCGCTATGCAATTCACTCCAGAAAGTGCGTGGAAAATTATCGGTTTTACCCGTGAGATAAGCCCGGCCTATCGGCAGAAGCTACTGTCACTGGGCATGCTACCCGGCTCATCATTCCAGGTGGTGCGCGTGGCGCCGTTGGGCGATCCTGTTCATATCGAAACCCGACGCGTTAATCTGGTTCTGCGTAAAAAAGACCTCGCATTAATTGAAGTTGAATCTTTATCCCGTTAACAAGCCAGCGGTTTCAGTGAGTCTAAAACAATGAAAAAATTAACTATTGGCTTAATTGGCAATCCTAATTCCGGCAAGACAACCTTATTTAATCAGTTAACCGGCGCACGCCAGCGTGTGGGAAATTGGGCAGGCGTAACGGTTGAACGCAAAGAAGGCCAGTTCACAACGACAGATAATCAGGTCACGCTGGTTGATTTACCGGGGACCTATTCACTCACCACAATTTCATCTCAGACCTCTCTCGATGAGCAAATTGCCTGCCACTATATTCTGAGCGGCGACGCGGATCTGCTCATCAATGTGGTGGATGCCTCCAATCTCGAACGAAATCTGTACCTCACGCTACAGCTGCTGGAGCTGGGGATCCCCTGCATCGTAGCGCTTAACATGCTCGACATCGCCGAGAAGCAAAAGCTGCGCATCGACGTCGACGCCCTCTCCGCCCGTCTGGGCTGCCCGGTGGTTCCGCTGGTTTCTACCCGCGCGCGCGGCATTGACGCCCTGAAGCTGGCAATTGACCGCCACACGGGCAATGCCGACGTCGAACTGGTGCACTACGCCCAGCCGCTGCTGCGCGAGGCCGGGCAGCTGGCGCAGGAGATGGACAACGCCATGCCCGCCAGACAGCGCCTGTGGCTTGGCCTGCAAATGCTGGAAGGCGATATCTACAGCCGCGCCTACGCAGGCGATGCGGCGGATAAACTGAGCGTTGCACAGGCTCGCCTGAGCGACGAGCTGGATGACCCGGCCCTGCACATTGCGGATGCGCGCTATCAGGCCATCGCCGCTATCTGTGACGTGGTCAGCAATGCATTAACCGCTGAACCCAGCCGCTTCACCGCCGCCGTGGATAAGATTGTGCTCAACCGCTTCCTCGGTTTGCCAATCTTTTTACTGGTGATGTACGTAATGTTCCTGCTCGCTATAAACATCGGCGGTGCATTACAACCCATCTTTGATGGCGGCTCTGTCGCTATCTTCGTGCACGGTATTCAGTGGCTGGGCTACACCCTCCACTTCCCGGAATGGTTGACCATCTTCCTTGCGCAGGGGATCGGCGGCGGGATCAACACCGTCCTGCCGCTGGTACCGCAGATCGGCATGATGTACCTGTTCCTCTCCTTCCTTGAGGATTCCGGTTACATGGCACGCGCCGCCTTCGTGATGGACCGCCTGATGCAGGCGCTGGGGCTGCCGGGGAAATCCTTCGTGCCGCTGATTGTCGGTTTTGGCTGTAACGTGCCGTCAGTCATGGGCGCGCGTACGCTGGACGCACCGCGCGAACGCCTGATGACCATCATGATGGCGCCGTTCATGTCCTGCGGCGCACGTCTGGCGATCTTCGCGGTCTTTGCCGCGGCGTTCTTTGGTCAGGAAGGGGCGCTAGCCGTCTTCTCCCTGTATGTGCTGGGTATCGTGATGGCTATTCTCACCGGCCTGATGCTGAAGCACACCATCATGCGTGGCGAAGCGTCGCCGTTCGTGATGGAACTGCCGGTTTATCACGTTCCGCATCTGAAAAGCCTGATTATTCAAACCTGGCAGCGCCTGAAGGGCTTCGTTCTGCGCGCCGGTAAGGTGATTGTAGTGGTCAGCATTTTCCTGAGCGCCCTGAACAGCTTCACCCTGAGCGGCCAGGCAGCGGACAACATTAATGACTCTGCCCTTGCCTCCGTCAGCCGGATCATTACGCCGGTCTTCAAACCGATTGGCGTACAGGAAGACAACTGGCAGGCAACCGTGGGCCTGTTCACTGGCGCGATGGCAAAAGAGGTGGTTGTCGGCACCCTGAACACGCTCTACACCGCGGAAAACATCCAGGAAGAGGAGTTCAACCCGGCTGAGTTCAGCCTCGGTGACGAACTTCTGGGTGCAGTAGAAGAGACCTGGCAGAGCCTGAAAGACACCTTCAGCCTGAGCGTGCTGGCGAACCCGATTGAAGCCAGCAAAGGCGACGGCGTAATGGCGACCGGAGCAATGGGCGTGATGGGCCAGAAATTTGGCAGCGCGTCGGCGGCCTACAGCTACCTGATCTTCGTCCTGCTCTATATTCCGTGCATCTCGGTCATGGGCGCCATTGCCCGTGAGTCCAGCCGCGGCTGGATGGGCTTCTCCATTCTGTGGGGGCTGAACATTGCCTACTCGCTGGCGACCGTGTTTTATCAAACCGTCAATTACAGCCAGCATCCGCGCTACAGCCTGGTCTGTATCCTCGCGGTGATCCTGTTTAACGTGATGGTGATTGGCCTGCTGCGCCGGGCACGTAGCCGCGTTGACGTTAACCTGCTGGCAACGCGCAAAACCCCAACGACCTGCTGTAGTAGCCCTGCGGGCGACTGTCACTGAGGGGAAAAAAGATGGCATCGTTGATTCAGGTCCGTGACTTACTGGCGTTACAGGGACGAATGGAGGCGAAGCAGCTCAGCCTCAGCCTGCATACGCCGCAGCCGATGATCGATGCCATGCTGGAAAGGCTGGAGGCGATGGGGAAAGCCGTGCGCATTCAGGAAGAGCCGGACAGTTGTCTGTCCGGCAGTTGTAAAAGTTGTCCGGAAGGTAAAGCCTGCCTCAGGGAGTGGTGGACGCTTCGCTGATAAAACCGGTCAGCGCTGAACAAAACTCAGCAGGATGAGAGATGAACGGCGCATGTGCCGCTTTGGCAACCACCATTGATTCACTCTCCGGCCACAGCGCATCCAGCAGCGGAACAACCTTGCGCGGGACCAGTCCATCCAGATAGCCATAAATACGCAGATGCGGCACCGTCAGTGACGCCAGCGGCTCACGCAGATCGGCCGTTTTCAGGATCTCCAGTCCACCGTTCAGCACCTCAACCTCCGGCATCGGCAGGGAAAGCACCGTCTGCTTCAGCATCCGCGCGTCCTGACGGGCGGTTTCAGTTCCCATCGTCTGCAACGCCAGGAAACGCTCCACCGTCCGCTGGAAATCTTCGCTCAACTGGTGCTGGAACCCGGCCAGCACCTCAGGTTTGATGCCCGGCCACGCCTCGCGGGCGCTGAAACAGGGTGATGAGGCAACGGTGATCAGCGCCTGGACCCGCTCAGGATGGCGCAGCGCAATCTGGCTTGCCACCAGCCCGCCCAGGCTCCAGCCGAGCCAGACGGCTTTTTGCGGCGCCGCTTCCAGAACCTGCTCCGCCATGTCCTCGAGCGTCATCGCGCCGTAGCCGTGGCTACGGCCATACCCCGGCAGATCCACCAGGTGTACCGTAAATTGCGAGGCCAGTTCCTCACTTATGCAACGCCACACTTCGGCGTTCAGTCCCCATCCGTGCAGCAGCACAAGATGACAATTTCCCGTCCCAACGGTCTGCCACCACAGCGTCTTCATCAGTTAACGTTCTCTTTTTTCACATGGAGGTTGCGTATGCTAACAGTGCCCGGCTTGTGCTGGCTATGCCGAATGCCACTTGCGCTGAGCGCGTGGGGCGTCTGTTCCGTTTGCACGGGAGCGCTGGGTTACCTGAAGGGCTGTCCGCAATGCGGCTTGCCTGCCGTAAGCCAGACGCTCCCCTGTGGTCGATGCCTGAAAAAAGCGCCGCCGTGGAGCGCGCTGGTGGCGGTGGATGATTACGTTTTGCCGCTGAGTCGTCTGGTTCATCAGTTTAAGTTTTCCAGCCAGTTCGCGCTGGCGCAGCCACTGGCACGCCTGTTATTACTGGCGGTATTGCAGGCGCGAAGAACGCGCGGGCTACCGTCGGTCGACACGCTCGTGAACGTGCCACTCTTTCAGCGTCGGCACTGGCGGCGGGGATACAATCAGAGCGACCTGCTGTGCCGTCCGCTCGCCCGCTGGCTGGGTTGCCGGTACCCCGCCTCTGCGCTGAAACGTATTCATGCCACTGCCGTTCAGCACCGGCTCAACGCCCGGTCGCGCAAAAGAAACCTGAAAAACGCCTTTCGCCTTGAATTGCCGGTCAACGGTCTCCATATCGCGATTGTGGATGATGTCGTCACCACGGGCAGTACCGTGGCTGAACTTTCCCGACTGCTTTTGCAAAGCGGCGCCGCGTCAGTTCAGGTATGGTGTCTGTGCCGTACCTTGTAGCCCTTCTTCAATGGGCGTATGATTATACCCAGGTAATTTAGTCAACTATTAGGCCAAAGCTATGATCCGTATTTCCGATTCTGCACAAGCGCACTTTGCCAAACTGCTGGCAAATCAGGAAGAAGGGACGCAGATCCGCGTGTTTGTGATCAATCCAGGCACTCCGAATGCAGAATGTGGTGTCTCTTATTGTCCTCCGGATGCTGTGGAAGCAACTGACACTGCCCTTAAATTTGAACAGCTCACCGCATACGTTGATGAGCTGAGCGCGCCGTATCTTGAAGATGCGGAGATTGATTTCGTCACCGACCAGCTGGGTTCTCAGCTGACGCTGAAGGCGCCAAACGCGAAGATGCGTAAAGTCTCTGACGATGCCCCGCTGATGGAGCGTGTGGAATATCTGCTGCAATCGCAGATCAACCCGCAGCTGGCCGGCCACGGTGGACGTGTTTCCCTGATGGAAATCACCGAAGATGGTCTGGCGATCCTGCAATTCGGCGGCGGCTGTAACGGCTGCTCCATGGTCGATGTAACCCTGAAAGAAGGGATCGAGAAGCAGCTGCTGAACGAATTCCCGGAACTGAAAGGCGTGCGCGATCTGACCGAACACCAGCGCGGCGAGCACTCTTACTACTAATTCAGTGCCCGTCTGTATTGCCCGGTGGCGCTGCGCTTACCGGGCCTGCTTTTTCTTGCCTCCCCCTCTATATGTTGACCTGCGTCTCATAATTCAAATTTTGCCTCCCTGGGTGATTCTCAATCACGTCATGTTACCCGTATCATTCCCATGGGCACTCAACACCCTTATAACAGCCGACTAAACTTATCGTTTTCGCAGGCATTAGTATGAGTGCCGTTAATACTCTGTTCCCAGTTGGGACAACCGGAATTTGTCGTTGAAACAATGACGTTACCCATAACAATTCAAAGGCCAGGTCAATCATGCCATTAGTCATCGTCGCTATCGGTGTTGTGTTATTACTGCTCTTGATGATCCGCTTCAAAATGAACGGATTTATCGCTCTGGTTCTGGTGGCACTTGCAGTCGGTCTGATGCAGGGAATGCCGCTGGTTAAAGTTATCAGCTCCATTAAAGCCGGTGTCGGCGGTACGCTCGGCAGCCTGGCGCTGATCATGGGCTTCGGCGCCATGCTCGGTAAAATGCTCGCGGACTGCGGTGGCGCGCAGCGTATTGCCACTACCCTTATCGATAAATTTGGCAAGCAGCACATCCAGTGGGCGGTGGTGTTAACCGGTTTTACCGTCGGTTTCGCACTGTTCTATGAAGTGGGCTTCGTCCTGATGCTGCCGCTGGTGTTCACCATCGCCGCTGCCGCCAACATCCCGCTGCTGTTCGTAGGCGTACCGATGGCTGCGGCGCTGTCCGTCACCCACGGCTTCCTGCCGCCGCATCCGGGTCCAACGGCTATCGCCACCATCTTCCACGCCGACATGGGTAAAACCCTGCTGTTCGGTACGATTCTGGCGATCCCAACGGTTATCCTGGCCGGTCCTGTTTATGCGCGCTTCCTGAAAGGCATTGATAAGCCCATCCCGGAAGGCCTGTACAGCGCCAAAACCTTCACAGATGCAGAGATGCCTGGCTTTGGCGTCAGCGTCTGGACCTCTCTGGTGCCGGTGATCCTGATGGCAATGCGTGCCGTAGCAGAGATGGTTCTGCCGAAAGGTCACGCGTTCCTGTCCGTTGCGGAGTTCCTGGGCGACCCGGTGATGGCAACGCTGATTGCGGTCCTGATCGCCATGTTCACCTTCGGTCTTAACCGTGGTCGTTCCATGGATCAGATCAACGACACGCTGACCTCTTCCATCAAAATCATTGCCATGATGCTGCTGATCATCGGCGGTGGCGGCGCGTTTAAGCAGGTGCTGGTCGACAGCGGCGTGGATAAATACATTGCTGCCATGATGCATGAAACCAACGTATCGCCGCTCCTGATGGCATGGTCTATTGCCGCGGTGCTGCGTATCGCGCTGGGCTCTGCAACCGTTGCGGCGATTACCGCGGGTGGTATCGTTGCGCCGCTGATTGCGACCACGGGCGTAAGCCCTGAGCTGATGGTTATCGCGGTCGGTTCGGGCAGCGTGATTTTCTCCCACGTGAACGATCCGGGCTTCTGGCTGTTCAAGGAGTACTTCAACCTGACCATCGGTGAAACCATCAAGTCCTGGTCCGCGCTGGAAACCATTATTTCGGTGTGTGGCCTGGTCGGGGTGCTGCTGTTGAATATGGTGATTTAATGCCATGAGTCGGGTGGCGGCTACGCCTTACCCGACCTACTCGATACCTGTAGGCCCGGTAAGCGTTAGCGCCACCGGGCAATAAAAAACCCGCCACTGGCGGGTTTTTTATTATTTCTTCGCGGCTGCTTTTCGCCGTTTATCCAAATCCTTAATCAGCCTGTTCACCCCGTCATCGGCGAACATCGCTTCAAGCGTAGTGGACAGCTTGCGACGCCAGTTTTTGTACTGATAGCTGGTGCCGGGAATGTTTACCGGCTCCGCCATATCAATCCAGTCTTCCGGTTGCAGACCGAGCAACGCGCTGTTGCTGTCGGCAATATAGCGCTGTAAGCCACGGTTAAGCGTTGGCGTCATCGACATCAGCGACGCCTTATGCCCGGCGCGCTTCGGCAGACAGCCATGCTTATGCAGCGCATCCAGCAGCCCCTGTTTCGCCAGCTCGCGATCCTGATACAACCCACGCAGAACCTCTTCATCCGGGTAGAGACCCAGCGTTTTGCCGAGCGTCAGGTCGCCGCTTTCCCAGTAGCCTCTGAGCGTAGGAAGATCATGCGTCGTCGCGACTGCCATTGACTGTTCAGGGTACGCTTTCGGCGCGCGGAAGGTTTTCTCATGGTCGTTTTCAAAATAGAGCACTTTGTAGGAGTAAACCCCGCTGTCGCGGAGCTTGCTGACAATCTCAACCGGCACGGTACCGAGATCTTCGCCAATCACCATGCACTGATGACGTTTACTCTCCAGCGCGAGGATTGAGAGCAGATCGTCCACCGGATACTGCACGTACGCCCCGTGATCGGCCGTTTCACCGTACGGGATCCACCACAGACGCAGCACAGACATGACATGGTCGATACGCAACGCGCCGCAGTTCTGCATGTTAGCGCGCAGCAGATCGATAAACGGCTCGTAGGCACGCGCCGCCATCACGTGCGGATCCATCGGCGGCAAGCCCCAGTTCTGACCAAGCGGGCCCAGAATATCCGGCGGCGCACCGACGGAGGCTTTCAGACAGTAAAGTTCACGGTCACACCAGGTCTCCGCCCCGCCTTCCGCCACGCCGACGGCCAGATCGCGATACAGACCGATCGGCATGTTATAGCCCTGACTCACCTGCCAGCAGGCAGCAAACTGGCTGTACGCCAGCCACTGCAACCAGAGATAGAAATCCACCTCGTCGGCATGCGTCTCACAAAACGCCTTCACTTCCGGGGTATCCACGGACTGATACGCTTCCGGCCACACCGGCCAGCCCCAGCGCATCTCATCCTCCTGGACCTGATACGCATGCAGCGCATCAAACGCCGCCTGCCAGTAAAGGCTCTCGCCTTCCTGCATCACAAACTGGCGGAAGGCTGCCATCTGCTCGTCGTCACGCTTCGCAAAGCCCTTCCAGGCCAGACGCAGCGCCGCCATTTTCAGCGCGGTCACGGAGGCATAATCGACCCAGTCCGCATCGCGGGCCTGTTTCAGCATCTGTTGGGTGGTGTCCAGCTTCCACCACGCCTGCGCCTCTTTGCTGTTTTTGAAATCGTCTAACGCGTTAACGTCGATGTAGATCACGTTCAGCCAGCGGCGGGAAGACGGGCTGTACGGGCTCGCGCTTTCCGGATTCGCCGGATAGAGGGCGTGGATCGGGTTGAGGCCGATAAATGCCCCGCCGCGCTCACCAACAGATGCCAGCATCTTTTTCAGGTCGCCAAAATCGCCAATGCCCCAGTTGCTGTCTGAACGCAAGGTGTAAAGCTGCACACAGGCGCCCCACAGCTTTTTGCCTTCGAGTAGCGCCTGCGGCTCATAGCAGCGCTTCGGCGCGACGATCACCCGACAGTGGAAGCGGCTGTCATTCTGGGTGAGCGTCAGGCTGTGATAGCCCTCCGGCAGCTTCGCCGGAAGGGTGAGGGTTTTGCCGCCGGTGGCATGGCCTTTATGCTGATGCCCCTCTTCGGTGGTGAGCAGCCAGCTGAACTCGCCGCGACCTTCCACCGCCAGCGGCATCTTTTTGCCCGCGGTAAAGACCTTCACGTTCGGCACCGGCGCTCCCGACGCTTTCGCGTCGGTTTTGTGCATGGCATCCAGCAAACGTCTTTTGGTGTCCGCACCAATAGACTGCGGTTTGCCGTGCGCATTGATGTAACTGAGGCTAATTCCCGCCGCCTGCGCGGCACTGTCCAGACGTTTACTCTCCATCGCGCTTCCTTAGCGTTTTGCCTGCCAGATACGAGCCTGATAATCACGGATTGAGCGGTCAGAGCTGAACATACCGCAGCGCGCGGTGTTCAGGATACACGCGCGGGTCCAGGCATCCTGGTCGCGATACAGCACGTCGACCTGCTTCTGCGCTTCAACGTAAGCGGTGAAGTCCGCCATCACCAGGTACGGGTCGCCGCCCTGTTTGTCCATGCTGTGCAGCATCTGGTCAAACGCGTGCTTGTCGCCGTCGCTGTACTTTCCGCTTTCCAGCTCTTTCAACACTGCATCCAGCACTTTGTCTTTTTTACGCCATTTCACCGGGTCGTACCCTTTGGCTTTGATGGCTTTCACTTCTTCAACAGTATGGCCGAAGATAAAGATGTTCTCTTCACCGACCTTCTCGGCGATTTCAACGTTCGCACCGTCCAGCGTGCCGACGGTCAGCGCGCCGTTCAGGGCCAGCTTCATGTTGCCGGTGCCGGACGCTTCTTTACCGGCGGTAGAGATCTGCTCGGAAATATCCGCCGCCGGGATCAGCATTTCAGCCGCAGAGACGCAGTAGTCCGGCAGGAACACCACCTTCAGCTTGTCGCCCACTTTCGGATCGTTGTTGATCGCCGCCGCCACTTTATTAATGGCAAGGATAATGTTTTTCGCCAGGTAGTAGCCCGGCGCCGCTTTCGCACCGAACAGGAACACGCGCGGGACGCGGTCGGCCTGAGGGTTCTCGCGGATCTCTTTGTACAGCGCCAGAATGTGCAGCAGGTTCAGGTGCTGACGTTTGTACTCGTGCAGGCGTTTGATCTGGATATCGAAAATCGCATTTGGGTTAATTTCAATTCCGGTACGCATTTTCACGAACTCGGCCAGACGTACCTTGTTCTCCAGCTTAATGGCGCGGTACTGCTCGCGGAACTTCGCGTCGTCAGCGTATTTTTCCAGGTTGATGAGCTGGTCCAGATCGTTGGCCCACTCTTTCTTCAGGGTCTTGTCCAGCAGGCCGGCCAGCAGCGGGTTGCACTGTTTGATCCAGCGACGCGGCGTAATGCCGTTGGTCACGTTGTGGAATTTGGTCGGCCACAGCTGGTGGTATTCCGGGAAGAGGTCTTTCACCACCAGATCCGAGTGCAGCGCGGCCACGCCGTTCACCGCAAAGCCGCTTACCACGCACATGTTCGCCATGCGCACCTGTTTGTTGTGTACCACGGCCAGCTTCGCCCAAACGGCCTTATCGCCCGGCCAGGTTTTCTCCACCAGCGTTTTGAACTGGTCGTTAATCTTATTGATGATCTGCATATGGCGCGGCAGCAGCGTTTTCACCAGCTTCTCATCCCAGCACTCCAGCGCTTCCGGCATCAGGGTGTGGTTGGTGTAGGCGAAGGTGCGGCTGGTGATGGCCCAGGCGTCGTCCCAGCTCAGCTGATGCTCGTCGATCAGCACGCGCAGAAGTTCCGGGATGGCAATGGTTGGGTGCGTGTCGTTGAGCTGAATAACTTCGAAGTCCGGCAGCTGCGCCAGCTTGCGGCCCGCCAGGTGGTGGCGGCGCAGAATGTCCGCCACGGAGCAGGCGCACTGGAAGTATTGCTGCATCAGGCGCAGCTTTTTACCCGCCAGATGGTTGTCGTTCGGGTAGAGCACTTTGGTCAGCTTCTCGGCGTCGATACCCTGCTGCTCGGCGCGCAGGAAATCACCGTCATTGAATTTAGTCAGGTTGAATGGATGCGCGTGCTTCGCCTGCCACAGACGCAGCGGCTGCGCCACGCCGTTACGGTAGCCGAGCACCGGCAGATCCCAGGCTTCACCGGTAATGGTGAACGCTGGTTCCCAGAGCCCCTGCTTCGTGACTTTCCCGCCAATCCCGACCTGCACATCCAGCTGTGCGTTGTGGCGGAACCACGGGTAAGTATTACGATGCCAGTCGTCCGGCGCTTCCATCTGGTGGCCGTCAACGAACGACTGGCGGAACAGACCGTACTGGTAGTTCAGACCATAGCCAATGGCCGACTGGCCCACGGTTGCCATGGAATCCAGGAAGCAGGCTGCCAGACGTCCCAGACCGCCGTTACCCAGCGCCGGATCAATCTCTTCTTCCAGCAGATCGGTCAGGTTGATGTCGTGTTCTTTCAGCACATCGCCGACGTCCTGATACCAGCCAAGGTTCAGCAGATTGTTACCCGTCAGACGGCCAATCAGGAACTCCATCGAAATGTAGTTGACGTGACGCTGGCCTTTCACAGGCTTCGTCGCGGGCTGAGCGTCCAGCTGCTCTGCGAGCGCCCCGCTCACCGCCTGCCACCACTGGTGAGGCGTCATCTCGTTTGCAGCATGAAGGCCAAAACGCTGCCACTGACGCGTCAGGGCAGCCTGGAATTGAGCTTTGTTGAAAGTAGGCTGTGACATAGGGAATCGGCATCCTGTAGAGAGAAAACACATTTGGCGTTAGTGTGCCTGGCTCATTGCGCCTCTTCCTCCTCCTGTCGGGGATTAGGCAGGGAGGAGTAGCGGGGATGAGCATAAAAGTGTGATCGAGGCCACTGTGTAAGTGTGCGCTTCGCTGAAAAAGCGATCCCGGAAGAGCGTCAAAGAAATGAAATGCAGTTTCGGAGGAAATTAATCATCGCTGAAATGATTACTTACGTAGAATAATATTTCTCACGTACAGCGGCTTTCCAGCAACACTATTAAGCCAGAGCAACTTTCCCCAAAGTTAATTAACTTCACCGTCATTATCTCTTTCTGAAACCAGTTTCAGCGCAACCGCGCGCCATGCAGACAAGCCAGTAACAGCGCGGCATCCAGCCATTTATGAAAAGTTCCACCAATGATGAGAATGTTTTGTGACAGAGTGCAAATTCAGAGCCTCCAAACCCAGACATAACTTGCAATAGTTCCTCTATTGGCCGAACTTATAGATATTAATTACGAAGCGCAAAAAAAATAAATTCTCTCGTTCCCCACAGTGAAGTGAAAACTATGTTGATTCCGTCCAAATTAAGTCGCCCGGTTCGTCTTGACCATACTGTGGTCCGCGAGCGCCTGCTGGCTAAACTTTCCGGTGCGCATAATTTCCGACTGGCGCTGGTTACGAGTCCTGCGGGTTATGGAAAAACAACGCTCATTTCGCAATGGGCGGCAGGTAAAAGCGATCTTGGCTGGTACTCTCTGGATGAAGGTGATAACCAGCAGGAGCGTTTTGCCAGCTATTTAATTGCCGCGATTCAGCAGGCAACCAACGGACACTGCGTCACCAGCGAGGTGATGGTGCAAAAGCGCCAGTACGCCAGCCTGTCCTCTCTGTTCTCCCAGCTGTTTATCGAACTGGCCGAATGGCATCGCCCGCTGTATGTGGTGATTGATGATTATCATCTGATCACCAACCCGGTTATTCACGAGTCGATGCGGTTCTTCCTGCGCCATCAGCCGGAAAACCTGACGCTGGTCGTCCTGTCGCGCAACCTTCCGCAGCTGGGCATTGCCAACCTGCGGGTGCGCGATCAGCTACTGGAAATCGGCAGTCAGCAGCTGGCCTTTACCCATCAGGAAGCGAAACAGTTCTTTGACTGCCGTCTGACTTCTCCGATTGAGGCGTCGGAAAGCAGCCGCCTGTGTGATGACGTTGCAGGCTGGGCCACGGCGCTTCAGCTGATTGCCCTTTCCGCGCGGCAAAACAATAGCCCAACGCACCAGTCCGCGCGCCGCCTGGCGGGCATCAACGCCAGCCACCTGTCGGATTATCTGGTGGATGAGGTACTCAACAGCGTAGACCTCACTACCCGCCATTTCCTGCTGAAAAGCTCCCTGCTACGTTCGATGAACGATGCGCTGATTGTGCGCGTCACCGGTATTGAAAACGGGCAGCTTCAGCTCGAAGAGATTGAACGTCAGGGTTTGTTCCTGACGCGAATGGACGATCCCGGCGAATGGTTTAGCTACCATCCGCTGTTTGGCAGCTTCCTGCGCCAACGTTGCCAGTGGGAGATGGCCGCAGAGCTGCCAGAAATTCACCGCGCCGCCGCCGAAAGCTGGATGGCGCAAGGTTTCCCGAGCGAGGCTATCCACCATGCGCTGGCCGCCGGAGATGCCGGTATGCTGCGCGATATTCTGCTCAACCACGCGTGGGGACTGTTCAACCACAGCGAACTGACGCTGCTGGAAGAGTCGTTAAAAGCGCTGCCGTGGGAGAGCCTGCTGGAGAATCCGCGTCTGGTGCTACTCCAGGCCTGGCTGATGCAGAGCCAGCATCGCTACAGCGAAGTGAACACCCTGCTGGCGCGCGCCGAGCAGGAGATGGAAAGCGAGATGGATGCCACCCTGCACGGCGAATTTAACGCCTTGCGTGCGCAGGTGGCGATTAATGACGGCGACCCGGAAGAAGCCGAACGGCTGGCGATGGTCGCGCTGGATGAGCTGCCGCTGGCGAATTTCTACAGCCGTATTGTGGCCACCTCGGTACACGGCGAAGTGCTGCACTGTAAGGGCGACCTCACGCGTTCGCTTTCGCTCATGCAGCAAACCGAACAGATGGCCCGCCGCCACGATGTCTGGCATTACGCCCTCTGGAGCCTGATCCAGCAAAGCGAGATTTTATTTGCTCAGGGGTTCCTGCAGGCCGCCTGGGAAAACCAGGAGAAAGCGTTCCAGCTGATCCGTGAACAGCATCTGGAACAGTTGCCGATGCACGAGTTCCTGTTGCGTATTCGCGCTCAGCTGCTCTGGGCATGGTCGCGTCTGGATGAAGCAGAAAGCTGCGCCCGCCAGGGCCTGAATGTGCTTTCGAGCTTCCAGCCGCAGCAGCAACTCCAGTGCCTGGCCCTGCTGGTGCAGTGCTCGCTGGCACGCGGCGACCTGGATAATGCCCGCAACCACCTTAACCGCCTGGAAAACCTGCTCGGCAACGGGCAGTACCATAGCGACTGGGTCTCCAACGCCGATAAGGTCCGGGTGATTTACTGGCAGATGACCGGCGATAAAAAGTCCGCCGCCAACTGGCTGCGTCACACGCCTAAACCAGAATTTGCCAATAACCACTTCCTGCAAAGCCAGTGGCGCAATATTGCCCGCGTGCAGATCCTGCTGGGTGACTTCGAGCCTGCCGAAATCGTGCTGGAAGAGTTAAACGAAAACGCCCGTAGCCTGCGCCTGATGAGCGATTTAAACCGCAACCTGCTGCTGTTAAACCAGCTTTACTGGCAGGCGGGACGTAAAAACGATGCCCAGCGCGTGCTGCTGGAAGCGTTGCAGCTGGCGAACCGCACCGGGTTTATCAGCCACTTTGTGATTGAGGGTGAAGTGATGGCCCAGCAGTTGCGCCAGCTGATTCAGCTCAACACGCTGCCGGAACTCGATCAGCATCGCGCCCAGCGCATTCTGCGCGAGATCAACCAGCACCATCGCCACAAGTTTGCGCACTTCGATGAGAACTTTGTTGAACGTCTGCTGAACCATCCGGAAGTACCGGAGCTTATCCGCACCAGCCCGCTCACACAGCGTGAATGGCAGGTGCTGGGGCTGATCTATTCAGGCTACAGCAACGAGCAGATAGCCGGTGAGCTGGCGGTGGCGGCAACCACCATCAAAACGCACATTCGCAATCTGTATCAGAAGCTGGGCGTGGCGCACCGTCAGGACGCGGTACAGCATGCGCAGCAGTTGTTGAAGATGATGGGGTACGGAGTTTAGTTTTGTGCGGCCTGATGCCCTCACCCCGGCCCTCTCCCACAGGGAGAGGGAGAACAATTTGTAGGTCGGGTAAGCGCAGCGCCACCCGACACAACCGCTAGCACAACTCCAGCTGCAAATTGTTATCCTTAATCACCTGCAACACGCCCGCCGGCGGCATCTCGTCGGTGTAGACCGCATTCACCATGCTAATGCTGCCCATGTTGACCATCGCATTGCGGCCAAATTTCGAGTGATCCACCACCAGCATCACGTGGCGTGAGTTCTCAATAATCGCGCGCTTGGTGCGCACCTCGTGGTAATCAAACTCCAGCAGCGAGCCGTCGGTGTCGATGCCGCTGATCCCCAGAATGCCGAAATCGAGGCGAAACTGAGAGATAAAATCGAGCGTCGCTTCGCCGATAATGCCCCCGTCGCGGCTGCGCAGTTCGCCGCCCGCGAGGATGATGCGAAAATCGTCTTTCTGCATCAACGTGTTAGCCACGTTCAGGTTGTTGGTCACCACGCGGAGGTTCTCGTGATTCAGCAGCGCATGGGCGACCGCTTCCGGCGTGGTGCCGATATCAATAAACAGCGTCGCGCCGTTCGGGATCTGGCTCGCCACTTTACGGGCGATACGCTCTTTCTCTGCCGTTTGCGTCGCCTTACGGTCATGCCATGAGGTGTTCACCGAGCTGGACGGCAGCGCCGCGCCGCCGTGATGGCGCAGAATACGGTTCTGATCGGCCAGGTCGTTGAGGTCACGACGGATGGTTTGCGGGCTGACGGCAAACTGCTCCACCAGCTCTTCAGTACTGACGTATCCCTGTTTTTTTACCAGTTCGATAATGGCGTCATGACGTTGTGTTTGTTTCATGAAATATCCCTGGGAATTATGTTCGTTTTCGCGCATGGAGCGTATCGGCCAGCGCCATCGCCAGCCCGACCGCCAGGCCGGTAACGTGCGCACCATTGGCGATAGACATACCAAACAGATCAAACCATCCGGCAATAAGCCATATTAACGCAAAGGTTATTAATCCACGTTGTAAATAGATGCCGCTTTCCGGGTCGCGCTCGCCTCTGAGCCAGGCGTAACCCATCAGGGCGTACACCACGCCGGATAACCCGCCAAACCACGGACCGCTGAATTTATGCTGCACATAGCCGCTTAACAGGGCGCTGATAAGGGTGATCACAATCAGCTTGCCGCTGCCGAGCCGCTTCTCCACCGCCCCGCCGAGATACCACCACCACAGCAGGTTAAAGAGGATATGCATCACCGAGAAGTGCATCAGCGCATGCGTGAAGTAGCGCCAGACGTCAAATTGCAGGGAGGGATCGTACGGCCATGCGAGGGCAATCATCACGCTCTGGTCGCCCACCACGCTCATAATAATGAAGACGATGATGCAGGCTGCCATCAAAAGCAGCGTAAACGGTCCTGCGCGCTCGCGGAGGGTGGCGAGAAACGGAAAACGTTGATAGTGCAGGCCACTGTCGGTCTGGCCGGATTGCCAGCTTGCTGCCAGATAACGCGGGTCGCCCGGGTTTTCCAGGAAACGCGCCAGCTCGGCGTTCACGCGCCCAGCCTGGCTTTCGTCTGCCAGCCAGACATCCGTCTGTGTATGCTGCTGAATAGTCAGGATAATGCCCTGCGTCGCCATATAGTCGACAAACGCCTGGGCGACGCGCGGGTTGCTAAAAGAGGTGATCATCAACATGGGCAGCGGTCGCTTATTTCCACACAAAAGGGGACAGTATAGCGGGATCAGCGCTCAAACGCGTATTCAACTTCTGCCGGGAAATGACGATGCCATGCATCGAAGCCGCCATCGACGCTGTATACCGCGTCGTAACCCTGCTGGAGCAGATACTGCGCCGCGCCTTTACTGCTGTTGCCGTGATAGCACATCACCATCACCGGCGTGTCGAAGTCGTTATCGCGCATAAACGCGCCCAGCGTGTCGTTGGTGAGATGGAACGCGCCCGGCGTGTGGCCCATCGCAAAGCTCTGCGGATCGCGGATATCCACCAGCACCGCGGTTTTCTGGTGCATCTTCTGATGGGCTTCTTCTACGTTAATACATTCAAACTGATCCATGGTGTTCTCATCTTATATTCAGGTGTGGTGCGGTTTTCCCCTCACCCTACCCTCTCCCGGAGGGAGAGGGAAACGGATCACCCTCTCCCGGAGGGAGAGGGAAACGGATCACCCTCTCCCCGTGGGAGAGGGCTGGGGTGAGGGCATCAGACCGCACGATTTTACCCCGTAGTGTACGTCCTGGCGGCGGGTAAACGCCATTATGTTATCCATATCACTCTAAATTGTTTTTTTGATGTTACCAAAAGCGCGTTCCTTTGCTATTATGAGCGATATCGAACATTTTTGAGCTTTAACGAAAGTGCATGAGGGTGTTATGGAAACCAAAGATCTGATTGTGATAGGCGGGGGCATCAACGGTGCCGGTATTGCGGTTGATGCCGCAGGACGCGGTTTATCCGTGCTGATGCTGGAAGCTAACGATCTCGCCTGCGCGACGTCGTCCGCCAGCTCCAAGCTGATCCACGGAGGCCTGCGCTACCTGGAACACTACGAATTCCGCCTGGTCAGCGAAGCGCTGGCCGAACGCGAAGTGCTGCTGAAAATGGCTCCGCATCTGGCGATCCCGATGCGCTTCCGCCTGCCCCATCGCCCGCACCTGCGTCCGGCGTGGATGATCCGCATCGGCCTGTTCATGTACGATCATCTGGGTAAACGCACCAGCCTGCCGGGTTCAACCGGTTTGCGTTTTGGCTCAGAATCGGTCCTTAAGCCTGAAATCGTGCGCGGTTTCGAATATTCCGACTGCTGGGTGGACGATGCGCGTCTGGTGCTGGCTAACGCGCAGATGGTCGAGAAGAAAGGCGGCGAGGTGAAAACCCGTACCCGCGCGACCGCCGCGCGCCGCGAAAACGGCCTGTGGATTGTGGAAGCGGAAGACGTGGATACCGGCGAGAAGTTTAGCTGGAAAGCGCGCGGCCTGGTGAACGCCACCGGCCCGTGGGTGAAACAGTTCTTCGATGACGGTATGCACCTGCCTTCTCCGTACGGCATCCGCCTGATCAAGGGCAGCCACATTGTGGTGCCGCGCGTGCATACCCAGAAGCAGGCTTATATCCTGCAAAACGAAGACAAGCGCATCGTGTTTGTGATCCCGTGGATGGACGAGTTCTCCATCATCGGCACCACTGACGTGGAGTACAAAGGCGATCCGAAAAACGTTGAGATTGAAGAGAGCGAAGTCAGCTACCTGCTGAAAGTGTACAACGCACACTTTAAGAAACAGCTGGCGCGCGATGACGTGGTCTGGACCTACTCCGGCGTGCGTCCGCTGTGTGATGACGAGTCTGACTCACCGCAGGCCATCACCCGTGACTATACGCTTGATATTCATGACGTGGACGGTCAGGCGCCGCTGCTGTCGGTGTTTGGCGGTAAGCTCACCACCTACCGTAAACTGGCGGAGCATGCGCTGGAAAAACTGGCGCCGTATTACAAAGGCATCGGCCCGGCGTGGACGAAAGGCGCCGTGCTGCCTGGCGGCGATATCGGCAATAACCGCGACGATTACGCCGCGAAGCTGCGTCGCCGCTTCCCGTTCATTACCGAAGGAATGGCGCGCCACTACGCCCGCACCTACGGCAGCAATACCGAACTGTTCCTCGGCGACGCGAAAGAGATTGCCGATCTGGGCGAGCATTTTGGCCATGAGCTGTACGAAGCGGAACTGCGCTACCTGGTGGAACACGAATGGGTGCGCCGTCTGGACGATGCCATCTGGCGTCGTACTAAAGAAGGGATGTGGCTGAATGCCGAGCAGCAGTCTCGCGTGGCGCAATGGTTGCAACAGCATGCGGGAAAGCGTGAATTGTCACTGGCGTCCTGAGGGTGACAAAAAATGCCCGGTGGCGCTGCGCTTACCGGGCCTACAGGATCGAGTAGGCCGGGTAAGGCGGAGCCGCCACCCGGCTTTGTTTTACAACCGCACCGGATCAATATGCCAGATATTCTCGGCATACTCTTTGATGGTCCTGTCTGACGAGAAGTATCCCATGTTGGCGATGTTATGCATCGCGGCGCTGGTCCACTTCTCCTGCTGACGGTACAGTTCGTCCACCTTATCCTGACAATCCACGTAGCTGCGGTAATCCGCCAGCACCTGATAGTGATCGCCAAAGTTAATCAGCGAGTCCACCAGGTCACGATAGCGCCCAGGCTCCTCAGGGTTAAACACCCCGGTGGCGATTTGCGTCAGCACCTGGCGTAACTCTTCATCCTCTTCATAATACTCACGCGGCGAGTAGCCCTGCTTGCGAAGCGCCTCTACCTCTTCCGCCGTATTCCCGAAGATAAAGATATTCTCCGCGCCCACATGCTCCAGCATTTCGACATTTGCGCCGTCCAGCGTGCCGATGGTCAGCGCGCCGTTCAGGGCAAACTTCATGTTGCTGGTGCCGGATGCTTCCGTCCCCGCCGTGGAAATCTGCTCTGAGAGATCCGCCGCCGGAATAATCAGCTGCGCCAGGCTTACGCTGTAGTTCGGGATAAACACCACTTTCAGCTTGTCACCAATGTCCGGATCCTGGTTCACTACCTTCGCCACATCGTTGATAAGATGAATGATGTGCTTCGCCATGTAGTACGCGGAGGCCGCCTTACCGGCAAAGATTTTCACGCGCGGCACCCACTCCGCCGTCGGGTCAGCCTTAATGCGGTTGTAGTGAGTGATGACGTGCAGGACGTTCATCAGCTGACGCTTGTACTCGTGGATACGTTTGATCTGCACGTCGAACAGCGCTTTCGGGTTCGCCACCACGTTGAGATGCATCGCCAGCCAGACTGACAGCCGTTTCTTGTTCAGCAGCTTGGCTTCCCGCACGGCTTTGTTCACCGTCGGAAAATCAATGTGCTGCTCAAGCTCGCTCAGCTGGCTCAAATCGGTGCGCCAGGTGCGGCCGATATTTTCGTCCAGCACGTCAGACAGCGGCTGGTTCGCCAGCGCCAGCCAGCGGCGCGGGGTGACGCCGTTGGTCACGTTGCAGAAACGCGTCGGGAAGATCTTCGCAAAGTCCGCAAACAGGGATTGCACCATCAGGTTCGAATGCAGCTCTGAAACCCCGTTGACCTTATGGCTGATCACCACCGCCAGCCAGGCCATGCGTACGCGGCGACCATTGGATTCATCAATGATCGAGGCGCGGCTCAGCAGGCCGGTATCGTTCGGGTACTGCTCCTGCAAGGTCTTGAGGAAGTAGTCGTTGATCTCGAAGATGATTTGCAGGTGACGCGGCAGAATTTTGCCGAGCATATCCACAGGCCACGTCTCCAGCGCTTCACTCATCAGCGTATGGTTGGTGTACGAGAACACCTGGCAGGTTACTTCAAACGCGTCATCCCAGTTGAACTTATGCTCGTCAATCAGCAGGCGCATCAGCTCAGGGATCGACAGCACCGGATGGGTATCGTTGAGGTGAATCGCCGTTTTCTCCGCCAGATTCGCATAGGTTTTGTGCAGCTGATAGTGACGGCTAAGGATATCCTGAATCGTTGCCGAGACGAGGAAATACTCCTGACGCAGACGCAGCTCGCGGCCCGAGTAGGTCGAGTCATCCGGATACAGGACGCGGGACACGTTCTCAGAGTGGTTTTTATCTTCCACCGCCGCGAAGTAGTCGCCCTGATTGAATTTACCGAGGTTGATCTCGCTACTGGCCTGCGCGTTCCACAGACGCAGCGTGTTGGTCGCATCGGTGTCGTAGCCGGGGATAATCTGGTCATAGGCCACGGCGAGGATCTCTTCGGTTTCCACCCAGCGGGATTTTTTCCCTTCCTGCTGAATACGCCCGCCAAAACGCACCTTGTAGCGCGTGTTGTGGCGCTTGAACTCCCACGGGTTACCGTACTCCAGCCAGTAGTCCGGCGACTCTTTCTGACGCCCATCAACGATGTTCTGCTTGAACATGCCGTAGTCGTAGCGAATACCGTACCCGCGTCCCGGCAGCGCCAGCGTCGCCAGTGAATCGAGGAAGCAGGCGGCAAGACGCCCGAGACCACCGTTACCCAGCCCCGGGTCGTTCTCTTCGTCAATCAGCTCTTCTAAGTCCAGCCCCATCTCTTCCAGTGCGTTTTTGACGTCGTCATAAATCCCGAGCGATAACAGCGCATTGGAGAGGGTGCGACCAATCAAAAACTCCATCGACAGGTAATACACCTGTCGCGTCTCCTGCGAGAGCTGTGCGCGGTTGGAGCGCAGCCAGCGTTCGACCATACGGTCACGCACCGCAAACAGCGTGGCGTTCAGCCACTCATGTTTGTTGGCAATAACGGGATCTTTCCCAATGGTAAACATCAGCTTATAGGCGATGGAGTGTTTCAACGCCTCAACGCTGAGCGTGGGGGAAGAGTAGCTAAATGGAGCATTCATATCAGTAACTTCGCCTCGTTACATCAAGCGTTGATAAAGGTCGCGGTAGGACTGCGCCGCAACGTGCCAGCCAAAGTCCATGGACATCGCCTGACGTTGTACGTAACGCCACAGGGATGGACGGGACCACAAGACGAAAGCACGCCGGATCGCCCGAAGTAGCGACCAGGCATTACTGTCCTCGAAAACAAACCCGCTGGCGATACCATCCGCCAGGTTTTCCAGGGAGCTGTCAGACACCGTATCCGCCAGCCCGCCCGTGCGGCGTACCAGCGGCAGCGTGCCGTATTTCAGACCATAGAGCTGCGTCAGGCCGCAGGGCTCGAAGCGGCTCGGCACCAGAATCACGTCCGCGCCGCCCATGATGCGGTGCGAGAACGCTTCGTGATAGCCAATCTGCACGCCCACCTGCCCCGGATGTTCCGCCGCGGCCGCGAGGAAACCTTCCTGCAATACCGGGTCGCCCGCGCCGAGCAGCGCCAGCTGCCCACCCTGCTCCAGTAATCCCGGCAGCGCTTCCAGCACCAGATCCAGCCCTTTCTGGCTGGTCAGGCGGCTGACCACCGCAAACAGCGGTACCTTGTCGTTGACCTTCAGCCCCATCGCAATCTGTAGCTGACGCTTGTTCTCCGCTTTGTCCTCCACGGAGTCGCGACCATAGCGCGCTGCCAGCAGGAGGTCCGTTTCCGGATTCCAGATCTGTTCATCCACGCCGTTCAGAATGCCCGACAGACGACCTTCACGGTGGCGCTGTTGCAGTAGCCCTTCCATACCGTAACCGAACTCCGGCTGGGTAATTTCCCGCGCGTAGGTTGGGCTGACCGCCGTGATGTGGTCGGCGTAGTACAGACCGGCCTTCAGGAACGAAATCTGTCCGTTAAACTCTAGTCCGTGCATGTTAAAGAACGACCATGGCAGATCGATGTCATTCATATGATGCGCGTAATACATGCCCTGATACGCCAGGTTGTGCACCGTAAACACCGATTTCGCCGGATGCCCTTTCGCCGCCAGATACGCAGGAGCCAGCCCCGCATGCCAGTCGTGCGCGTGCACCACGTTCGGACGCCAGAACGGATCCAGCCCGACGGCCATCTCCGCCCCCACCCAGCCGAGCAGGGCAAAGCGCAGCACGTTATCGGTATAGGCGTACAGGTTGGTATCGTGATACGGGCTGCCGGGTCGGTCGTATAAATGCGGCGCATCAATCAGGTAAATCCCTACGCCATTGTAATGTCCAAACAGCAGGGTGATACGTCCCGCGAAGGTCTCGCGGCGGGTAACAACCTTCGCATCGGGAATACCACGCCGGATATCCGGAAAAGCGGGTAACAACACGCGGGTATCCACCCCTCCGGCAATTTGCGCCGCCGGTAATGCACCAAGAACATCCGCCAGTCCGCCCGTTTTTAACAACGGGAACATCTCAGAACATACGTGTAAAACCTGCATCATCGCTCCTGTTTGATTTGCAGCTTCCGCAACATTTCCCGTGTTACTAACACGATCCCCTCTTCCGATCGGTAGAAACGACGTGCATCTTCTTCCGCGTTTTCCCCAATCACCATCCCTTCGGGAATGACGCAGGCACGGTCGATAACGCAGCGACGCAGACGACATGAGCGCCCTACCCAGACATCCGGCAGCAGGACTGCCGAATCGATATTACAGAATGAGTTTATACGCACGCGCGGGAACAGCACGGACTGCACCACCACCGAACCGGAGATAATGCACCCGCCAGAGACCAGCGAGTTCAGCGTCATACCGTGGCTGCCGGAGCGATCCTGGACGAACTTCGCCGGCGGCAGCGATTCCATATGGGTGCGAATCGGCCAGTTCTGGTCGTACATATCCAGTTCAGGCGTCACAGATGCCAAATCGAGGTTGGCTTTCCAGTACGCTTCCAGCGTGCCGACGTCGCGCCAGTAAGGTTCCGCATTCGGATCGGACTGCACGCAGGACAACGGGAAAGGATGTGCATACGCCATGCCAGCTTTGGTAATTTTCGGGATGATGTCTTTACCGAAGTCGTGGCTGGAGTTTTCGTCTTTGTCGTCTTCTTCCAGCAGCTCATAAAGATAATCGGCATCAAAGACATAGATCCCCATGCTGGCGAGCGATTTGGTGTCGTCTCCCGGCATGGTTGGCGGATTCGCCGGTTTTTCGACAAAGTCGATAATCTTGTCGTCGCCATCTACATGCATCACGCCAAACGCGGTTGCTTCTGCAACAGGCACCGGCAGACACGCCACGGTGCAGCGCGCACCTTTTTCGACGTGGTCGATCAGCATGTGGGAGTAATCTTGCTTGTAGATGTGGTCCCCGGCGAGGATAACGATGTATTCCGCGTTGTAGCGGCGAATGATGTCGAGGTTCTGGGTCACGGCATCCGCCGTGCCGCGGTACCAGTTCTCCCCGTGAACGCGCTGCTGCGCCGGGAGCAGATCGACAAACTCGTTCATCTCTTCGCTGAAGAATGACCAGCCGCGCTGAATGTGCTGCACCAGCGTGTGCGACTGATACTGGGTAATGACGCCAATACGGCGAATGCCTGAGTTCAGGCAGTTGGAGAGTGCAAAATCGATAATACGGAACTTACCACCAAAGTGAACGGCCGGTTTGGCGCGCTTGATGGTCAAATCTTTCAGACGGGTACCACGCCCGCCCGCGAGGATCAGGGCAACTGTTTTTAATGGTAGCTGGCGCGCCAACATTAACGGATCGTTCTTCTCTAATCTAACCATGACTAACTCCTTTTTTATCATCTTTGGAATACGCACACTCCGTGCGCAGGCCCGTGCCAGACAGCCATAACAACCGGATTATCCGCTCCGGCAAAGGGAGGAATGGCTCGCCATTCCCCGTCAGGTAAAACAATCTCTGCGACGTCATCCGTCGCGTTCAGCGTCACCAGCCACGCATCCGAAAGCAGGATTTGCAGACAGGGTATGCCGTGTTGCCACTCTTGCGCGCTTAACGGTTGCGCGTCTTTATTCAGCCAGCGAACGTTGCCGTCGCCCTCTTCCCACCAGCAGTCGGCGGTGAGCGCGGGGATGTGCTGGCGAAGATGGATCAGCGCCGCGGTGAAATGGGTCAACCCGCTGTTCGCTTCTTCCCAGTTGAGCCAGGTCAGGGTGTTGTCCTGGCAATAGGCGTTGTTGTTGCCGTGCTGGCTGTGACCGTGCTCATCGCCCGCCAGCAGCATCGGCGTGCCCTGCGACAACAAAAGCGTCGTCAGCAGCGCATGAACGCTGGCGCGTCGCCGCTCGATCACATCCAGACTTCCGCCTAACCCTTCTATACCATGGTTAAAGCTATGGTTGTTGTTAGTCCCATCGCGATTCTCTTCGCCGTTTGCCTCATTGTGTTTCTGATTGAAACAAACGCAGTCGCGCAGCGTAAAACCGTCGTGCGCCGTCACCAGATTAATGGTGGCCGACGGACGTTTGCCGTCACGCTTAAAGAGATCGCTGGAGCCGGCAAAGCGACCGGCAAACTCCCCCAGCGACAGATCGCGCGTCAGCCAGAAGCGGCGGACGGCATCGCGGAAGTGGTCGTTCCACTCGGCAAACAGCGGCGGGAAGTTCCCCACCTGATAGCCGCCCTCGCCGATGTCCCAGGGCTCCGCAATCAGCTTCACCTTTGAAAGCACCGGACAGTTTTTGATGGCCTCAAACAGCGGCGCCTGCTGGCTGAACGCCGGGGTGCGCCCCATTACCGGCGCCAGGTCGAAACGAAAACCGTCCACGTGGAACGTCTCAACCCAGTATTTCAGGCACGCGTATGCGTAATGCGTAACGGCCGGATGACTGAGGTTGAGGGTGTTACCGCACCCGGTCCAGTTCTCGTAATCGCCGTCGTCCCTGATCCAATAATAGCTACGGTTATCGATTCCGCGCTGTGAGAGCGTCGGGCCATCAAGATCGCTTTCTGCACTGTGGTTCAACACCACGTCCAGAATGACCTCGATACCCGCCGCGTGAAGCGCCTTCACCGCATCGCGAAACTCATCCCGCGCCTTCTCCGGATGCACCGCGTAGCGCGGGTCGAGGGCGAACATCGCCAGCGGGTTGTAGCCCCAGTAGTTGCTTAACCCAAGACGCTGCAGCCGCGGCTCGCTGGCAAAATGCGCCACGGGCAACAGCTCCAGGGCGGTGATCCCTAAGTGCTTCAGGTACGCGACCATCGTCGGATGCCCAAGCGCTTTGTAGGTGCCGCGCATCTCTTTGGGGATTGACGGATGCAGATACGTCAGCCCTTTGACGTGGGCTTCATAAATAACGGTGTTGCCCCACGGCGTGCGCGGCGGGGCATCGTCTTCCCAGTCGTAGAGATCGTGTACCACCACGCTTTTGGGCGCGACGGGTGCGCTGTCGCGGTGGTCTGGTTCGCCGTAGCCAACGTGGAACAGCGGGTCGTCTTTAAACTCGCCGTCCACGCGGTGCGCACATGGGTCAATCAGCAGCTTCGCCGGGTTAAACCAGTGCCCCTGAGAGGGCTCCCAGGGGCCGTGTACGCGAAAACCGTAGTGCACCCCCGGCCGTCCTCCGGGCAGGTAGCCATGCCAGGTATCCCCCGTGCGCGCCGGTAAATCGTAACGGTGTTCGTTACCTTCCCCGTCAAACACACAGAGTTCCACCCGCTCAGCATGGGCAGAAAAGAGCGTGAAGTTCACCCCCTTTCCGTCAAAACTCGCCCCGAGCGGTTCGGGTTTACCTGCCGAGAGCTGCGTCATTCTCCCTCCCGCACCAGCCAGATTGTGCTCAGCGGCGGCAGCGTCAGGCCAAGGGAGTTCGGACGACCGTGGCTTTCGATGGCGTCGCTCTGTACCAGCCCGCCGTTACCAGCGTTGCTGCCGTGGTAGTGCATGGAGTCGGTGTTAAGGATTTCTCGCCATTTGCCCGGCTGGTTTATGCCGAAGCGGTAGTGTTCGCGCGGTATCGGCGTGAAGTTGCTGGCGACAATGATCTCGTTACCCGCCTTGTCGCGGCGCACAAAGACAAACACCGAGCGCTCGTGGTCGTCCACCACCAGCCACTCAAAGCCGTACGGATCGAAGTCCAGCTCGTGCAGCGCTTTGTGGTGACGATAGGTCAGGTTCAGGTCGCGAACCAGACGCTGCACGCCGTGGTGCCAGTTGTCCGCGCCTTCCAGCAGATGCCAGTCAAGGCTGGTGTCGTGATTCCATTCGCGCCCTTGCGCAAATTCGTTGCCCATAAACAGCAGCTTTTTGCCCGGGAAGGCGAACATCCAGCCGTAATAGGCGCGCAGGTTGGCAAACTTCTGCCACGCGTCCCCCGGCATGCGGTCGAGAACGGATTTCTTACCGTGTACCACTTCATCGTGCGACAGCGGCAGCATGAAGTTTTCGGTGTAGTTGTAGAGCAGCCCGAAGGTGAGCTTATCGTGGTGATACTGACGATAAACCGGGTCAAGCTTCATGTAGTCGAGCGTGTCGTGCATCCAGCCGAGGTTCCACTTGTACCAGAAGCCCAGGCCGCCCATTGCCGGTGGACGGGAAACGCCCGGGAAGTCGGTTGACTCTTCCGCCATGGTCACGGCGCCTTCCACCTGCTCGCCGATAATGCGGTTGGTGTTGCGCAGAAACTCAATCGCTTCGAGGTTTTCACGCCCGCCATACTCGTTTGGGATCCACTCACCCTCTTTGCGGCTGTAGTCGCGGTAGATCATCGACGCCACTGCATCGACGCGCAGGGCATCAATGCCGAAACGTTCGATCCAGTACAGCGCGTTCCCGACCAGGTAGTTTGACACTTCACGGCGACCGTAGTTGTAGATCAGCGTGTTCCAGTCCTGGTGATAGCCTTCGCGCGGATCGCTGTGCTCGTACAGCTTCGTACCGTCAAACTCTGCCAGCGCAAAATCATCCGACGGGAAGTGGCCCGGCACCCAGTCGAGGATCACGTTCAGTCCGGCGGCGTGCGCGGCATCAATGAAATAGCGGAAGTCATCGCGCGTGCCGAAGCGGCGCGTAGGCGCATATAGCCCGGTCGGCTGATAGCCCCAGCTACCGTCGAACGGGTGTTCGTTGATTGGCAGCAGCTCCAGATGGGTAAAGCCCATCCATTTGGCGTACGGCACCAGCTGGTCCGCCAGCTCGCGATAGCTCAGCCAGAAGTTGTTATCGGTGTGGCGACGCCAGGAGCCGAGATGCACTTCATAGACGGAGATCGGCGCATCAAAGCGGTTGGCCTGCTTGCGCTCCTCGCTCTGGACAACCTTCTCCGGCAGGCCGCAAATCAGCGAGGCGGTATTCGGGCGCAGTTCGGCCTCAAAGGCGTACGGGTCGGATTTAATACGCAGCTTGCCGTTGGCATCGATCATCTCGAATTTGTAGAGCTGACCGTTGTGCGCGCCGGGGATAAACAGCTCCCAGATACCGGTTTCCCGGCGCAGGCGCATGGGGTGACGACGACCGTCCCAGTAGTTGAACTGCCCGACGACGGAGACGCGCTGGGCGTTTGGCGCCCATACGGCAAAGCGCGTGCCGGTGATACCGTCCATGGTATCCGCATGGGCACCCAGCGTTTCGTAGGGGCGTAAATGGGTCCCTTCGGACAGCAGCCAGGCGTCCATCTCTTTTAAGAGCGGGCCGAAGCTATAGGGATCATCAATCAGGTTTTGCTGACCGTGCCAGATAACGGCAAGCTGATAACGAAAAGGATTTTTACGGCGGGGCATGACGCCCGAGAAGAAGCCACGCGAGTCGAGGCATTCCAGATTACCCACCTTGCGGCCGGTTTTGGGTTCGATAACCCACACTTCTGTTGCATCCGGTAACAGCGCCCGAACTTCCAGTCCGGCCTCTGTACGGTGCATCCCTAGCACAGAAAAGGGGTCGGCAAAGTGACCCGCAATAAGCGCATTAATCACGTCTCTCGAAATACGATCGGACATGGTATTCATCCTGTTTTTTTATGTCGCCCTTTTTACGCGCTCCGGGACGACTTTTAATGTGACCTAAACGGTGCAGTTAATCCTCTCTGCTCCGCCCTACCCTCAGGTGAGAAATAAATCTTCCTTAAAGCATAGCCAACGTCGTGGGCCCTCCTGATAAAAAATAAGACATCTGCGTTTTACTCCATGTAGTACGCAAAAAAAGGGGGTGACATTCACCCCCGGTGTTTAACAAATTATTACGCCAGCTGGCGCAGCATGCGGCGCAGCGGCTCGGCGGCACCCCACAGAAGCTGGTCGCCAACGGTGAACGCGGAGAGGTACTCCGGCCCCATGTTCAGCTTGCGCAGGCGGCCAACCGGGGTGGTCAGCGTGCCGGTAACGGCTGCCGGGGTCAGTTCGCGCATGGTGATATCGCGATCGTTTGGCACCACTTTCGCCCACGGGTTGTGCGCGGCCAGCAGCTCTTCCACGGTCGGAATAGACACATCTTTTTTCAGTTTAATGGTGAAAGCCTGGCTGTGGCAGCGCAGCGCGCCGATACGCACGCACAGACCGTCAACCGGAATGGTGTTCGCGGTGGCGAGGATTTTGTTGGTCTCAGCCTGGCCCTTCCACTCTTCGCGGGTCTGGCCGTTATCCAGCTGTTTGTCGATCCACGGGATCAGGCCGCCGGCCAGCGGTACGCCAAAGTTATCCACCGGCAACTCGCCGCTGCGGGTGAGCTGAGTGACTTTACGCTCGATATCGAGGATCGCGGACGCCGGGTTTGCAAGCTCGGTCGCGACGCTCTGGTGCAGCTGGCCCATCTGGGTCAGCAGCTCGCGCATATGACGCGCGCCGCCGCCGGACGCCGCCTGGTAGGTCGCTACGGAGACCCACTCCACCAGATCCTGTGCGAACAGGCCGCCGAGGGACATCAGCATCAGGCTGACGGTGCAGTTACCGCCAACAAACGTTTTCACGCCGTTGTTCAGGCCGTCGGTGATGACATCCTGGTTAACCGGGTCGAGAATGATGATGGCATCGTCTTTCATACGCAGCGAAGAGGCCGCGTCAATCCAGTAGCCCTGCCAGCCGCTTTCACGCAGCTTCGGATAAATTTCGTTGGTATAATCGCCGCCCTGGCAGGTCACAATAATGTCGAGTGCCTTCAGCGCTTCCAGATCGTAAGCATCCTGCAACGTGCCTGTGGTACCACCAAAGGACGGTGCAGCCTGGCCGAGCTGGGAAGTGGAGAAGAAGACCGGGCGGATGGCGTCGAAATCGCGCTCTTCAACCATGCGTTGCATGAGTACAGAGCCGACCATACCGCGCCAGCCGATAAAACCAACGTTTTTCATAGCATTTTTTTCCTGCAAGGGGTGTGTGCTGATTGTGCAAGCCAGTATTGAACTGGGATATGCTTCACATTACAAAATGCTGCCAAAGTCGCAAGCGAAATTAATCGATGATTGCCCGGCAATCAGAAAAAGTGCTAATCATCGCAATGACCACAATAAGTATCAGGGATAATTTAAGATGAGTGAAATCATTTCCGCAGCGGTTTTATTGATCCTGATTATGGATCCGCTCGGTAATCTGCCGATCTTCATGTCGGTGCTGAAGCACACCGAGCCGAAGCGCCGTCGGGCGATCATGATCCGCGAGCTGCTCATCGCCCTGCTGGTGATGTTTATCTTCCTGTTCGCCGGTGAAAAAATCCTCGCTTTCCTGAACTTACGCGCCGAAACGGTCTCCATTTCCGGCGGGATCATTTTGTTCCTGATTGCCATAAAGATGATTTTCCCGAGCGCGGAAGGCAGCAGCAGCGGCCTGCCTGCGGGTGAAGAACCGTTTATCGTGCCGCTGGCGATTCCGCTGGTTGCCGGGCCAACGATTCTGGCAACGCTGATGCTGTTGTCGCATCAGTATCCGAATCAGATGAGCCACCTTGTCATTGCCCTGCTGATCGCCTGGGGCGGGACATTTATTATCCTGTTGCAGTCGTCGCTGTTCCTGCGCCTGCTGGGCGAGAAAGGGGTGAACGCCCTCGAGCGCCTGATGGGGCTGATTCTGGTGATGATGGCGACGCAGATGTTCCTGGATGGGATCCGGGCATGGATGAAAGGGTGAAGATGTAAAAAAGCCGGGTGGCGCTTACGCTTACCCGGCCTACGGGACCTGATTTTTTTGTAGGTCGGGTAAGGCGAAGCCGCCACCCGACAAAATACGGTCTTGTTAGCTCAGCAGCGTAAACGCAATCATCCCGACAACCGCACCCGTCGTGCCAAGGATGGTTTCCATCAGCGTCCAGGTTTTCAGGGTTTGCGCTTCGGTTGCGCCGGTAAATTTACCGAACAGCCAGAAGCCTGCGTCGTTCACGTGAGATACCACAATCGAGCCGCCCGCGATACAGATAGAGAGCGCCGCCATCTGCGCGCCGGAGTAGTTAAGCTGTTCAATCACCGGCATCACCAGCCCCACCGCGGTTAAGCACGCCACGGTCGCGGAGCCCTGAATGATACGCACCGCCGCGGCCAGCACGAAGCAGGTGACCGCAATCGGCAGGCCCATTCCGGTCAGCGCTTCGCCCAGCGCCGGACCCACACCGGAATCCACCAGCACCTGCTTGAACACGCCGCCCGCCCCGATCACCAGCAGAATAATCCCCGCAGGTTGTAGCGCGGCACCGCATATCTCCATCACGCGATCTTTTGGCATGCCCTGACGCATCGCCAGGCCGTAAATCGCGACCAGACACGCCACCAGGATCGCAGTGAACGGATGGCCAATAAATTCGAACCATTCGTAAGCGGTTGACCCCACCGGCACAAAGCGGGCAGCGATGGTTTTCAGGCCCACCAGCACCAGCGGCAGCAGGATCAGCGACAGACTGAAGCCGAAGGACGGCATTTTGCCCTCGCCCAGGTGCGGCTCGGAGATGTCATCCGGAATGTGCAGCTCAACGTAACGGCTAATGAAGTTGCCCCACAGCGGACCGGCGATAATCATCCCCGGGATCGCCGCACACAGGCCAATCAGGATCATCCAGCCAAAGTCAGCATGCATCTGGGAAGCCAGCAGCATCGGCGCAGGCCCCGGCAGCAGAAACGCCGCCGCCGCCGCCACGCCCGCAAACAGCGGAATGACCAGCTTCACGAGGTTGGTACCGGTATGGCGTGCCATGGAGAACGCCACGCTAATCAGCAGCACCACCGCCACTTCAAAGAACAGCGGCAGCGCGCAAATCAGACCAGCCAGACCAATCGCGTAGTGCGCACGGCTGTGTCCGAAGGATTTCAGCATCTTGACGGCAATCTGATCGACCGCGCCCGTCTCGTGCAAAATCTTGCCAAACATCGCGCCGAGCGCGACTACGATGGCCAGGAAGCCGAGCGTGCCGCCCATCCCTTTTTCCATCGTCGCCGCAATTTTGTCGAGCGGCATTCCGGAAAAGAGACCGGCACCAATAGAAACCACCATCAAAGCAACGAAGGCGTGCATACGTGCCTTCATCACTAAAAACAGCAGCAGCAATACGGAACCCACTGCTGTCAAAACTAGCGTTAATGTACTCAAAACTTACTGCCTTTTATTAATAACCTCGATGGTGCTGGCAACAACACCTTCCAGCGGCTGATCGATATCAACCACTAAGACATCCTGCTCGTCAGCACCCGGCTCCTGCAACGCTTCGAACTGCGTTACCAGCATCTGGGTTTTGAAGAAGTGGCCTTTACGCGCCTTCAGGCGACTTTCAATCACCTCGAAATCGCCTTTCAGGTAGATGAAAGAGAGGTTCGGGTTGCCATCGCGCAGCAGGTCGCGATAGGTTTTTTTCAGCGCGGAACAGACTATCAGGGAGACTTTATTGGTGCGCTGCATCGCGAACGCGGCATCATTCAGCGCCTGCAACCAGGGTTTGCGGTCGTCGTCATTCAGCGGCTCGCCGGAAGCCATTTTCATGATGTTGCTGCGCGGATGGAGGAAGTCACCATCAAGAAACGCAGCCTGGAGTTGATGCGCCACTTCGCTCGCCACGGCAGATTTACCGCTACCGGACACGCCCATCAGGACGTAAACGTGGTGATCGTGATTAGTCGTGCTCAAAGGGTGTCCCTCAGTCAATTGTTACGGGTAACAGTTATCGGTAACATTGTCCTGCCGGGGCATAAGAGAAGCAATATCCAAACGTGCGTGAAGTGAATAAGTGTGAGCTACTTCAAATTTGTCGGATTAAATAGATCCACCCGGTGACAAGGTGAAACCTAAATCTAACATTTTAGGGGTAACTGCCTCACCACGAATGCGCGCCAGCAGGCGTTCTGCACCAATGCGGCCCATGCGTTCACGCGGGGTCAGGACGCTTGCCAGACGCGGCTCCATCACCTGGCCAATGTCGTGGCCGTGGAAGCCGGCAATCGCCATATCATCCGGGATTTTTAAACCCAGACGCTGACATTCAAACGCGGCGCCGACCGCAAGGTCATCGTTGGTACAGAAAATACCGTCCAGTTGCGGATACTCGCGTCGCGCCTGACGCATCAGCTCAATACCCGACGTATAAGAGGAAGATTGCTCCACCATCACGCTGTACGGGGTTAAACCGGCGTCGAGCATCGCCTGCTCGTATCCCTTCTGTTTGATGATAGTACGTTCATCCAGACGCGCACCCAGATAGGCCACATGGCGATGACCGCGGGCGATGATCGCCGCCGTCATCTGACGCGCCGCTTCAAAGTTATCGAACCCCACGGCGATGTCGAGGCACGGCGACTGGCTGTCCATCAGCTCCACCACCGGAATGCCTGCCACTTCAATCATTTTCAGCGTGCGCGGGGTGTGAGTACGTTCCGTTAAAATCAGGCCGTCAATGTTCCAGGAAAGCATCGATTCAAGACGTTCCTCTTCCAGTTCCGGCTTGTACCCATAGTGGGCGAGCATGGTCTGATAACCAAATGCATCGGTCACGCTTTCGATGCCACGCAGCACTTCAGCGAAAACCTGGTTGGTTAAGGAAGGAAGCAGGACGCCCACCGCACGGCTGGTCGCATTGGAGAGAATATCGGGCGCGCGGTTGGGGATATAACCCAGTTCATCAAGGGCGGCGGCAATCTTGCCACGCAACGCCACGGAAACCTGCTCCGGGTTACGTAAAAAACGGCTGACCGTCATTTTGGTCACACCGACGCGATCGGCGACATCCTGAAGTACGGGGCGTTTCTTTTTCATCGTCCTGAGAAATCTTGAAGTGAGAGATTTGCTCAGTTTATCACGGACAAAGCTCAACCTTCCCCGTTTAAAGGGAAGGTTGAGAAATTATTTAGACCGGCGGCAGATCAAACAGCAGAATTTCACTTTCACTGTCGGCATGCACGGAGAGCGCCTGCTCATCCCAGACTGCCAGGCCATCGGCGGTGGTGGCTTTGGTGCCGTTGATGGACACCTCGCCTTTCACCACCTGGATCCACACGCGGCGGTTGGCGGCGATCTGGTGCACAGACTGTTCATCTTTCGCCAGCGCCCAGCGGTACAGCTCCATATCCTGATGCACTTTCAGGGAACCTTCACGCGCATCCGGGGAGAGCACCAGCTGTTTACCCTGTTTCGCATCGAAGCGGCGCTGTTCGTAGCGTGGCGTGATGCCGGTCTCTTCTGGAATGATCCAGATTTGATACAGGTGCAGTTTTTCCGTTTTGCTCGGGTTGTACTCAGAGTGACGCACCCCGGTCCCCGCGCTCATAATCTGGAACTCGCCCGCCGGAACCTGCTCTTTATTGCCCATGCTGTCCTGGTGCTCAACCGCCCCTTCCAGCACATAGGTCAGGATTTCCATGTCCTTGTGCGGGTGGGTACCGAAGCCCTGGCCTGCATCAATCACGTCGTCGTTAATGACGCGCAGCGCGGAGAAGCCCATGAAGTTCGGGTCGTAGTAGTCGGCAAACGAGAATGAATGCCATGAGTCCAGCCAGCCATGATTCGCGTGACCACGTTCGTTTGCTTTGCGTAAGTAGATCATTGTTTTCACCCTCAGTTCGTTTCGATGGAGTAAGTGTGGACGCAAACGCTCAGGGATCATAGAGGGTGAAAATTGACTCCTCTGTTCAAAAATTTAGAACAAGCACAAAGGAGCCATTTTTGCTTATCTGGCGAGGGTTACCGTGGCAGGGGAAGCCTGTTCGAAGGCCCTTTCAAGGATTTCCAGGTTCGTCAGAACGTCAGATTCCTTGACGTAATTCGGCATGCCGCTGGAGAGGGTTTCATACAGCGCATCGTAGACGCGTCCATAATCGCCCGTTTCCGGCTTCAGCTCTTCCCTGACCGTCAGGCCCTCGTCGTTCACGTACTCCAGCACGCCCACGGAATCATCTGCCGCAAAGCCCGGTTCGCCCGGCATGATGTTGGCCTTCAGGCTGGTCTCCTGCTGGTCAATACCGTACTTGATAAAGGAGCCTTTCTTGCCGTGAACGATAAATTTCGGGTAGTCGATTTTCACCAGATGACTGGTTTTGACGATGGCTTTCAGGTCGCCGTAGAACAGCTGTGCTTCGAAGGTATCGTCCGGATTGGCCTTATTGCGCAGGCTGCGGATGTCGTACGCCACGTGGTCCGGGCGGCCAAACAGGGAGATGATCTGGTCCATGGTGTGTACGCCCAGACCGTAGAACGAACCGTCCTGCGGCAGGCCGGGTTTGGTTTCTGCCACAGGGCGGTAGTAATCGAAGTGGCTTTCGATTTCAACGATCTCGCCGAGCTTGCCGCTTTCGATTGCCTTTTTTGCCGTCAGGAAGCAGCTGTCAAAGCGACGGTTCTGGTACGGCGTGACGGTCAGCCCTTTGCTTTTCGCCAGCGCAAAGAGTTCCTTCGCTTCGGCGATGGTCGGGGTGAACGGTTTTTCCACCAGCACGTTTTTACCTGCTTCCAGCGCGCGTTTTGCGTAGTCAAAGTGGCTGTCGGCGTGGGTACAGACCACCACCAGCTTCACCTGCGGATCATTTAACACTTCATCAAGATCGCTGGTGAAATGAATATGGGAATACTGCGGAGACTGCTCTTCTGGCTTCGCGCGGCGGCGATAGATATGGGCTACGTGCCAGGTCTCTTTTCGGTTAAGAACATACGGAAGGTGGTAACGCGTGGTGCTTTTGCCAAATCCAATAAATGCACAATGTAGTGTCATGGCTCAGTCCTTTTGGAAGGTTACTGAGTCTAACCATAACAAGAAAAAGCCAGCGAGAAGCTGGCTAAAGTAATACTGGAAGCAATGTGAGCAATGTCGTGCTTTCAGGTTCCCGTAGGAGGTCTTCCTGAATGCAGAGCAATAATAATCATTCTCATTCGCACTTGTCCAACACTTTTTGCAAAAAATAGCGATTGACTCAACTTTTAAAGTCACTGATGTTGGAAGGGACTTTTAACTGACTGAGGAACAAGGAATGAGTGAGATAGTGATACGCCACGCTGAACCGAAAGATTACGACGCCATTCGTCAGATCCACGCCCAGCCGGAGGTGTACCACAACACGCTACAGGTTCCTCATCCCTCAGAGCAGATGTGGCATGACCGGCTAACCGATCAGCCCGGTATCAAGCAGCTTGTCGCCTGTATTGATGATACCGTCGCCGGGCATCTGTGCATTGCCGTAGCCCAGCGTCCGCGCCGCAGCCACGTTGCCGATTTTGGAATTTGTGTGGGTGCGCAGTGGCAAAACCGGGGCGTCGCCAGCGCGCTGATACGCACCATGATTGATATGTGCGACAACTGGCTGCGCGTCGACCGCATCGAGTTAACGGTGTTTGTCGATAACGCACCGGCAATCGCGGTGTACAAAAAGCACGGGTTTGAGATTGAAGGTACCGGCAGGCGCTACGCCCTGCGCAACGGCGAGTACGTGGACGCGTATTATATGGCGCGGATGAAGTAACCCCTCACCCCGACCCTCTCCCCGAAGGGGCGAGGGAGAAAAGACCGCACCGTGCAATCCCCTCTCCCCTATGGGGAGAGGGTTAGGGTGAGGGGAGCCCTCAATACCCCGCCGTTAAATCATCCACCGATCGTGGGTCCGACGCGCCAAACAGTGCCCCGTCCGGCCCGACCATAATGCTCTGGGTGCTGCCCATCGCCTCCTTCACCGCCACCTTCTGCCCGCGCTGCTCAAGCAGCTTGAGGGTATCCGGGCTAAAGCCCTTCTCCACGCGCAACTCGTCCGGCAGCCACTGGTGATGGAAACGCGGCGCATTGGTCGCTTCGGCGACGTTCATCCCAAAGTCGATGCTGTTCACTACCATTTGCAGCACGGTGGTGATAATCCGGCTCCCGCCCGGGCTGCCGGTCACCAGCCAGGTTTTGCCGTCTTTCACCACGATGGTGGGCGACATGGACGACAGCGGGCGCTTCTTCGGCCCGACCGCATTTGCATCGCCGCCGACCAGCCCGTAGACGTTCGGCACGCCCGGCTTGGCCGAGAAGTCATCCATCTCGTTGTTCAGCAAAATACCGCTGTTGCCCGCCACAATCCCGGTGCCGAAGGTGGTGTTGAGCGTGTATGTCACCGCCACCGCGTTTCCGTCTTTGTCCACGACCGAGAAGTGGGTGGTCTGGTTACTTTCATACGGCGCCAGCTTGCCCGGGCGGATCTCGCTGGACGGTTTAGCCTTGTTGATGTCGATCTCATCGGCAATCGATTTGGCATAGGCTTTGTTAGTCAGCGCCTGCCACGGCACCTTCACGAAATCCGGATCGCCAAGATATTCCGAGCGGTCCGCGTAGGCGCGCTTTTCCGCCTCCGCCATCACCTGCATGGCATCGGCACTACCGAAGCCGAACTTGTGCATATCGAAGTTTTCCAGAATATTGAGGATCTGCACAATGTGAATGCCCCCGGAGGACGGCGGCGGCATGGAGAAGACCTCGTAGCCGCGATAGGTGCCGCTGATCGGCTCGCGCTCCACCGCCTTATATTCCGCCAGATCCGCTTTGGTGATCAGCCCGCCGTTCTTCTGCATCTCATCGGCAATCTGATCGGCAATCGGCCCCTTATAGAAGGCGTCCGGACCGTTTTCGGCAATCAGTTCGAGACTTTTTGCGAGGTTCTTCTGCACCAGCTTATCGCCCTTTTTCAGCGGCTCGCCGTCTTTCCAGAAGATAGCCTTGCTGTTTTCATGATTGGGAATAACTTCGCTGCCGTAGGTTTTGAGGTCGTCCGCCAGCGCGTCGTTGACGACGAAGCCGTCGCGCGCCAGCCTGATGGCAGGCTGTACCACTTTATTCAGCGGCAGCGTGCCGTATTTTTCCAGCGCCAGCGAGAACCCCGCAACGGTGCCCGGCGTGCCGGAGGCAAGGTGCGAGGTCAGGGATTTTTTACTGTCCGGATTGCCCTGATCGTCGAGGAACATATCGCGGGAGGCCTGATTCGGTGCCATCTCACGAAAGTCGATGGCCGTAGTTTTACCGTCTTTCGTGCGCAGCATCATAAACCCGCCGCCGCCCAGGTTCCCCGCCTGTGGATGCGTCACCGCCAGCGCGTACCCGACCGCGACCGCCGCATCCACCGCGTTACCGCCCTGTTTAAGAATATCGACGCCCACCTGAGTTGCCAGCGCGTCAACCGAGGCCACCATGCCATGCGTCGCCCGCACGGGATGAAAAACATCCTCCTCCACGCCGTAAGAGACCGGAGGAGCGGCGGGCGGGTTGGCCGCCACGGTAAATGTACCGCCTGCCATCAGCGCAGCGATGGCGACCCAGCGCAAAAAGGTTGGTTTCATCATTATTGTTCTCCAGGTGAAGGGGCCTATATTCCCCGCTTAAGCCTGGTTCACAACTCTTAAAAAATCATCGTTATGCCGGAATCAGGATAAACTTAAGAGAAGCCTCAAAGGAGGAGATAACCATGAAACGATTACCGATCCTGATCGCGCTGCTTCCGTTCGCCGCGCTCGCACAGCCGATAAACACGCTGAACAACCCAAACCAGCAGGGCTATGTCATTCCGAGCCAGCAGCGTATGCAGACGGAGATGATGAGCCAGCAACAGCAGCAGAAAGGGATGCTTAATCAGCAGTTAAAGACGCAGACCCAGGTGCAGCAGCAGCACCTGCAAAACCAGATGAACGCTAATACCCAGCGCGTGCAGCAGGGCCAGATGCGCGAGCAGCCGCTGTCAAACTCAAACGGTGGGATGTTAGGGGGCGGGGTGTCGCAAAGCAGCGGTCAGCAGCATATGCTGCCGACCCAGCAGAACGGCAGTATGCTTAATAAATAAAGTTCGGCCCGATCTGGTCAATCGCATCGGTACAGATGCTGTCCACGCCCCAGCGCAGCAGCTCGGCCGCACGCTGGGGTTTGTTGACGGTGTAGACCAGTATATGCAGACCGGCCTCTTTTAACAGCATCACGCGCGCTTCATCCAGCAGCTTATGGTTGAGGTGGATCGACACGCAACCTAAGCGGGCAGTCAGCGCGCGCCAGTCTTCTCGCCACTCATCCAGCAGCAGTCCGCGCGGCAGCTCTGGTACGGCCGCCTGTGCCGCTTCCAGCGCGTCGATGTCAAACGACGACAGCAGCGGTACCGTCATCCCTTCCCACAGCTCACGCGCGGCCAGCGCGATGACTTTGCCCGTCAGCGGCCCGGTGCCGGTGGTCGGTTTGATTTCGATGTTAGCCATCATGCCGTGCTGTCGGCAGCGGTCCGCCACTTCCGCCAGCAGCGGCAATGGCTCGCCTTTGAATTCCCCGCTGAACCAGCTTCCGGCGTCCACCTTCAGCAGATCGCGCCACGGCAGTTCGCCCGCCACGCCCCAGCCGTTGCTGGTGCGTTCGAGGTTGTCGTCATGCAGCAGGAAAATTTCGCCGTCCTTCGACAGCTTGGCGTCGAACTCGATCATCGTGTGGCCGTAGCGCGCGCCAGCGTCAATTGCCGCCAGGGTGTTTTCCGGCGCCAGTTTACCGCCGCCACGGTGGGCGACAATGTGGGGGTAAGGCCAGTTGCTCATACTCGTAGTCCTGTTTCACCGTCAAATAAGTGCAGGTGATTTTCCGGCATATGCAGCCACAGCGTGCTGCCTGCCTTCGGGCGCTCCTGATGCGGCAGGCGCACCACCAGCTTTTGTTCGCCCCAGCGTCCGTGCGCCAGGTTGTCTGCGCCCAGCATCTCCAGCGTGTCCATCACCAGCGGCACGCCGCCGTCCGCCTGAGACGTCAAACCAATATGCTCCGGGCGGATACCGAGCGTCATCTTACGCCCGGCGTAGCCACGATAGTACCAGTTGATCGGCAACGCCATCCCGCTTTCCAGCTCAAAATGGGTTCCTGCAGCATTGATCCGCCCGTCCAGCAGGTTCATCGCCGGGCTGCCGATAAAGCTCGCCACAAAACGGCTGGCCGGTTTTTCGTAGACTTCCACCGGGGTGCCAATCTGCTCGGCGATGCCTTTGTTCATCACCATCACGCGCTGGGCGAGAGTCATGGCCTCTACCTGATCGTGGGTCACGTAGAGGGACGTGGTTTTCAGGCGGCGATGCAGCTGCTGTAGCTCAAGGCGCATCTGCACGCGCAGCTTGGCGTCGAGGTTTGACAGCGGTTCGTCGAACAGAAAGACCGCCGGATCGCGCACGATGGCGCGCCCCATCGCCACGCGCTGACGCTGGCCGCCGGAAAGCTCGCGCGGGCGGCGCTTGAGCAGGCCGTCAAGCTCCAGAATGCGCGCGGCTTCTTTCACGCGCTCCTCGATATGGCCTTTGCCCATGCCGCGAATTTTCAGCCCCCAGGCCATGTTCTCTTCCACGCTCATGTGCGGATAGAGGGCGTAGTTCTGGAACACCATCGCGATGCCGCGATCTTTGGGTTCCATCTCGGTAACGCGCTGGCGGTCAATCCAGATATCCCCGGACGTCACGCGTTCCAGCCCCGCCACCATGCGCAGCAGCGTGGATTTCCCACAGCCGGACGGACCGACCATGACGATAAATTCCCCGTCCGCCACGTCGAGCGTCAGCGGCTGAATGACCTGGGTTTTACCGTCCCAGCTTTTGGTAACTGCCTGTAATTTTAAACCTGCCATCTTATTTCTCACTGTCCACTAAACCACGCACAAACGCACGCTGCATGGCTAAAACGATAACGACCGGGGGGATAAGGGTGAGCAGCATCGCCGCCATTACCTGGTTCCAGAGGGTGGTGCCTTCGCCGGTGGCGATCATGCCTTTGATGCCTGCCACGGCGGTGCCGAGGTTGACGTCCTGAACGATCAGCAGCGGCCACAGGTACTGGTTCCAGCCGTAGATAAAGGTGATCACAAACAGCGCCGCAAGGTTGGTTTTCGACAGCGGCAGCACGATGTCGCGGAAGAAGCGCATCGGCGAGGCGCCGTCAATACGCGCGGCTTCAATCAGCTCATCCGGCAGGGTCATAAAGAACTGGCGGAACAGGAAGGTGGCGGTCGCCGAAGCCATCAGCGGCAGGGTTAAGCCCGCGTAGCTGTCGAGCATCTTCAGATTGGCGATCACCTCCACCGTCGGGAAGATACGCACCTCCACCGGCAGCATCAGGGTGATGAAAATCATCCAGAAAAACAGGTTACGCAGCGGAAAGCGGAACCAGACGATGGCAAACGCCGAGAGCATCGACACCGTGATTTTGCCGACGGTGATGCCGAACGCCATGATGAAACTGTTGAGCATCATCAGCCAGAACGGCGCGCTGTTGGCCCCCACGCCCTGGGTCCAGATAGTTTTCATGTTCTCGAAAAGATGCCCGCCGGGGACGAGCGTCATCGGCGTGTCGAACACCGCTTTGGTGTCCAGCGTGGCGGCGACGAAGGCCACGTACAGTGGGAACAGGATGACGAGGATGCCCAGGATCAGCAGGGTATGGCTGAAAATCGTCAGCCCGCGACGGTTCTCAATCATTGGTAGCGCACCTTACTTTCGACATAGCGGAACTGCACCACCGTGAGGATGATGACGAGGAACATCAGCACCACGGACTGGGCGGCAGAGGCAGAGAGATCAAGCCCGGCAAAGCCTTCGCGGTAAATTTTATAAATCAGCGTGGTCGTCGCCTGTACCGGACCGCCCGCAGTGGCGGCGTCGATCACCGGGAAGGTGTCGAAGAAGGCGTACACCAGGTTGACCACCAGCAGGAAGAAACTCACCGGGGCGATCAGCGGCAGCGACAGTTTGAAGAAGCGACGAACGGGCCCTGCGCCGTCAATCGCGGCGGCCTCCACCAGCGAACGCGGGATAGACTGTAGCGCGGCGAAGAAAAACAGGAAGTTATAGCTGATCTGCTTCCACACCGAGGCGAACACCACCAGGAACATCGCCTGACCGCTGTTCTGGGCGTGGTTCCAGTCGTAGCCAAACTCGCCCAGGAAGTGGGTAATCAGCCCGCGCCCCGGGTTAAACAGGAAGATCCACAGCACGGCGGCCACGGCGGGAGCCACAGCGTAAGGCAGCAGCATCAGGGTCTGATACAGACGGCTGCCGCGCACTACGTAATCCACCAGCGCGGCGAAGAACAGCGACGCGACAAGACCGCTGACGGTGACCAGCGCGCTGAATTTGATCGTCGTCCAGAAGGAGTCCAGGTAGTAGCTGTCATGGAACAGCGCGGTAAAGTTGTCCAGCCCGACAAACTGGCTGGAAAGCCCGAACGGATCGACGCTTTGTACCGAGTACCACAGCGCTTCGCCCGCAGGCCAGATAAAGAAGATAACGGTGATGACCAGCTGCGGCGCGACCAGCAGGTACGGCAGCCAGCGGGAACGGAACACCGGACGGGATGATGACATTGAGATTAGGTTCCTGAACAATGCCGGGTGGCGGCTACGCCTTACCCGGCCTACATGTGGTACGTCGTAGGCCCGGTAAGCGCAGCGCCACCGGGCATTTTTTTACGATTTGGTCGACTGCTCAAAACGGCGCAGCAGCTGATTCCCGCGCTCTACCGCAGCGTCAAGCGCCTGCTGAGGCGTTTTCTTCCCGGTCCAGACGCTTTCCAGCTCTTCATCAACGATGGTGCGGATCTGCGGCATGTTGCCCAGACGCAGGCCTTTGGTGAACGGCAACGGCGGCTTGTTCAGCATCTGACGCGTCGCGATGTCCGCGCCTGGGTTCTTGCTGTAGAAGCCCTGCTCCCGGGTCAGGTCGTACGCGGCTTTGGTGATCGGCAGGTAGCCGGTCTTCTGGTGCCACTCGGCGGCGTTTTCCGGCTTCGCCAGGAAGTCGAGGAACTCGGCCACGCCTTTGTAGGTGCCGTTGTCTTTACCCTGCATCACCCACAGGCTCGCCCCGCCGATGATGGCGTTCTGCGGCGCGCCTTTTACATCAGCGTCGTACGGCATCATGCCCACGCCGTAGTTGAATTTGGCGTAGTGACGGATGTCCGCCAGCGAACCGGAAGACGCGGTAGTAATGGCGCAGTCACCGTTGTAGAACTTCTCGGTGGATTCGTCTTTGCGCCCGAAATAGCTGAAGTCGCCCTTCTTGTTCAGATCGGCCAGCAGCGCGATGTGCTTCACCTGCTCCGGCTTGTTAAATTCCAGAACCGCGTCGGTGCCATCGAAGCCGTTGTTTTTGGTGGCAACCGGCAGGCCGTGCCAGGCGCTGAAGTTTTCAATCTGGATCCAGCCCTGCCAGCCGCTGGCGTAGCCGCACTTCATCCCCGCCGCTTTCAGCTTCGCGGTGTACTCCGCCAGATCCTGCCAGGTTTTTGGCGGCTGTTCCGGATCTAAACCGGCTTTTTTGAAGGCATCTTTGTTGTAGTACAGCACCGGCGTGGAGCTGTTAAACGGCTGAGACAGCAGGTGGCCGGTTTTAGAATCGGTGTAATAACCAGAAACGGTCGGCACGAACTGGGATTCGTCAAAGTTGATGCCCGCGTCTTTGAACACTTCATAGACCGGCTTGATGGCTTTGGAGGCCATCATGGTCGCGGTGCCGACTTCATAAACCTGTAACAGGGCTGGCGCATTGCCGGTACGGAAGGCGGCGATGCCCGCGCTCAGGCTCTGCTCGTAGTTGCCTTTGTACACCGGCACAATTTTGTAATCCGGGTGGGTGTCGTTGAAACGTTGCGCCAGGGAGTCAACCTCTTTACCCAACTCCCCTTCCATAGAATGCCAGAACGGAATGGTGGTCACAGCCATTGCGTTCGTCGCAAAAGCCAGACCGATTGCCAGACCCAAAGCTGTGTGTCGTAACGATGTCATTGTCATCTCTCTTATTATGCCGGATGCGCGATATCACGCGTTTTGTGCTCGCGAGGTAACATGACATGCTCGAATGACAGAAAAATAACTGTTTGTTTACAGATAGGTGACAGCCAGGCGTCAGAGGGATGATGGTTGTGTGAAGGGGTTAATATGAAAAAAAGCCGGGTGGCGGCTTCGCCTTACCCGGCCTACATGGTATCCGTAGGCCCGGTAAGCGCAGCGCCACCGGGCGATACAGACGGCTTAGCCGCCCAAATACGCGCTCCGCACCGCTTCGTTCGCCAGTAGCGCATCGCCGGTATCGGAGAGCACCACGCGGCCGTTCTCCAGCACGTAGCCACGGTCAGCGAGCTTCAGCGCCTGGTTGGCGTTCTGCTCGACGAGGAAGATGGTCATCCCCTCTTTGCGCAGCTGCTCGATGGTGTCGAAAATCTGCTGAATGATGATAGGCGCCAGCCCGAGCGACGGTTCATCCAGCAGCAGCAGACGCGGCTGGCTCATCAGCGCGCGGCCAATCGCCAGCATCTGTTGCTCCCCGCCGGACATGGTGCCCGCGCGCTGAATTCGCCGCTCCCACAGGCGCGGGAAGAGTTCGTATACCCATTTGATGCGGGTCTGGTATTCATCCCGGTGGGCGAAGAAACCGCCCATCGCCAGGTTCTCTTCGACCGTCATGCGCGAGAACACGCGACGCCCTTCCGGGACGATCGCTACCGCTTCACGCATAATTTTAGCCGTCTGCCAGTCGGTAATATCTTTGCCGTCAAACACAATCCGCCCGCTGGTGGCGCGCGGATCGCCGCACAGGGTGCCGAGCAGCGTGGTTTTCCCCGCGCCGTTGGCACCAATCAGGGTGACGATCTCGCCCTGATTGATGTGCAGGCTGACGTCGTGCAGCGCCTGGATCTTACCGTAGTGCGCATTGACCTTGTCGAACGTTAACATCGCTTTTTCCATCTTATGCCTCACCAAGGTATGCGCGGATCACGTCCGGGTTGCTGCGGATCTCTTCCGGCGTGCCGTTTGCCAGCGGCGTGCCCTGGTTTACCACGTAGATACGGTCCGAAATGCCCATCACCAGCTTCATGTCGTGCTCAATCAGCAGGATGGTGGTGTCGTGATGATCGCGAAGCTCGGCAATCAGCTCGTCCAGCTCTTTGGTCTCTTTCGGGTTAAGGCCCGCCGCCGGTTCGTCGAGCATCAGGATCTCCGGCTGGGTCACCATGCAGCGCACGATCTCAAGGCGACGCTGGTCACCGTAGGCGAGGTTGCTCGCCTGACGGTTGGCGTGCTGGAGCAGGCCGATACGGTCGAGCCAGGTGGCGGCGCGATCGAGCGCCTCCTCCTGCGCGCGGCGGAAGGCCGGGGTTTTCAGCAGGCCGGAAAAGAGGCCGGTTTTGAGCTGCTGATGTTGCGCCACCAGCAGGTTCTCAATCACCGTCATCTCACGGAACAGACGCACGTGCTGGAAGGTACGCACCACGCCCATGCGGGCAATCTGCTGGCCCGGTAGCCCTTCGAGGTGCTGGTCGCGCAGCATGATGGTGCCACCTGTCGGCTTGTAAAAACCGGTCAGGCAGTTGAATACTGTGGTTTTCCCTGCGCCGTTCGGGCCAATCAGGGAGACAATCTCTTTCTTGTGCAGATCCAGATTCACATTGTTGACCGCCAGCAGGCCACCAAAACGCATCATCAGACCGTTAACGGATAATAATGGCTGACTCATGCCTGCTCTCCTTTCGCTTCCGCGCTCTTAAGCTTCAGCTGTGGACGCGTCATCGGCAGCAAGCCCTGCGGACGCCAGATCATCATCAGCACCATCAAGCCACCCAGCATCAGCATGCTGTATTCGTTAAAGTCGCGCATCAGCTCGCGCGAGACCACCAGCAGGATGGCCGCGAGGATCACGGCGAACTGGGAACCCATCCCGCCGAGCACCACAATCGCCAGCACGAAGGCCGATTCGGCAAAGGTGAACGATTCCGGGCTGACGAAGCCCTGACGCGCGGCAAACAGCGTTCCGGCGAAACCGGCAAACGCGGCGCTGATGGTAAACGCGGTCAGCTTGATACGGGTCGGATTCAGGCCCAGGGAACGGCAGGCGATCTCATCCTCACGCAGCGCTTCCCATGCGCGGCCCAGCGGCATGCGCAGCAGACGGTTGATCACAAACAGGGTAATCACCACCAGCAGCAGCGCCACCAGGTAGAGCCAGATCACGCGGTCGGACGGGTCGTATTTGATGCCAAAGAAGTTGCTGAAGGTATCCCAGCCGCCTTCGCGGGCGGTACGGCTGAACTCCAGGCCGAAGAAGGTCGGTTTCGGGATCTGGCTGATGCCGTTCGGACCGCCGGTCACTTCGGTATTGTTGAGCAGCAGGATACGGACGATTTCGCCGAAGCCTAAGGTCACAATCGCCAGGTAGTCACCGCGCAGGCGCAGCACCGGGAAGCCGAGCAGGAAGCCCGCGGCGGCAGAGACCAGCCCCGCCAGCGGCAAACAGGTCCAGAAGCCGAGGCCGTAATAATGGTTCAGCAGCGCGAAGGTGTACGCGCCGATGGCGTAGAACCCGCCGTAGCCCAGCACCAGCAGGCCAGACAGCCCCACCACCACGTTCAGACCTAGCCCCAGAATCACGTAGATCATGGTCAGGGTGGCAATATCCACCGTCCCGCGCGATACCATAAACGGCCACGCCACGGCAGCCACCAGCAGCGCCACAAGGAACAGCTTCTGCTTCACGGTTGTACCGTCGATCGCCGGCAGGACGAATTTCGGCCCGGAGACGTTCTTCAGCGTCTTCTGGAACAGCGGACGCAGCAGCTGGAACAGGAACACCACGCCAGTACCGATTAACACCCACTGCCAGCGGATATCGGGGGCGGTATCCACCACCAGCTTCGTGCCGTCCAGCCCTAACTGGACGCCCATAAAGACGCCCGCCAGGACGAAGAACATGGCGGCAGAAAGCAGCGCCATCGCAAAATGCATCGGTTTCATACTTTCTCTACCTCCGGACGGCCCAGAATACCGGTAGGCATCACCAGCAGAACCAGAATCAGCAGGGCAAACGACACCACATCTTTATATTCGGTGCTCAGGTACGCCGAGGAGAGCGCTTCGGCCACGCCCAAAATCAGGCCGCCAATCATCGCGCCCGGAATGCTGCCGATACCGCCCAGTACCGCGGCGGTGAAGGCTTTCATCCCGGCCATAAAGCCGATGTACGGGTTGATTACGCCGTAGAACTGGCCGAGCAACACGCCCGCCACCGCCGCCATCGCTGCACCGATCACGAAGGTCAGGGCAATCACGCGGTCGGTGTTGATCCCGAGCAAGCTCGCCATCTTCAGGTCTTCCGCGCAGGCGCGGCAGGCGCGTCCCATGCGGGAGTAGCGGATGAAAACGGTCAGGGCCAGCATCGCCAGGAAGGTCACAATCCAGATAACCAGCTGCATGGTGGTGACAGAGGCGGAGAAGTTTTCGCTGGCCCCCACAATCCACTGGCCGTTAAACAGGCTTGGCAGCGCCACGTCGCGTGAACCTTCGGTCAGGCTGACGTAGTTTTGCAGGAAGATGGACATACCGATGGCGGAGATCAGCGCAATAAGGCGCTTGGAGCTGCGCACCGGCCGGTAGGCCACCCGTTCGATGCTCCAGCCGTAGGCGCTGGCAATCACAATCGCGCCGACAAACCCGGCGGCCACCAGCAACCAGCTGCTGTCGATGCCCATCATCATCAACGCGGCGATGATCATAAAGGAGACGTAGCTACCGATCATGTACACCTCGCCGTGGGCGAAGTTGATCATGCCGATAATGCCGTAAACCATCGTGTAGCCGATGGCGATCAGCGCGTAGGTGCTTCCCAGCGTGACGCCGTTAAACATCTGCTGCAAAAAGTAGAGAAACTGCTCGGACATATGCAAACCTTTTTATATCCGCCCGGTAAACCGGGCGGTGGGATTATTATTTGGCGACCGAGGACGAACCGTCGGCGTGCCACTTAAAGACACCAAATTCAAATCCCTTCAGATCGCCTTTCTCATCCCAGTTCAGCGGCCCAATCACGGTGTTCGCCCCGTGTGCTTTTAAATCTTTCACCAGATCCAGCGGCTCTTTGCTGCCGGTGCGATCCATGGCCGTGGCCAGCGACTGCACGGCCGCGTAGGTGATCCAGACGTATGGGCCACTCGGATCTTTCTTCTGTGCCTTGAGCGCATCCACGATAGCTTTATTCGCCGGATCCTGGTCATAGCGTTTTGGCATCGTCACCAGCATGCCTTCGGCAGAATCGCCCGCGATGTTGGACAGGGAGGCATTACCGACGCCCTCTGGCCCCATAAACTGGGTTTTCAGACCGGTGGCGCGCGCCTGGCGCAACATCTGCCCCATTTCCGGGTAGTAGCCGCCGTAGTAAACGAAGTCGATATTCTCTTTTTGCAGGCGGGCGATCAGCGCGGAGAAGTCTTTCTCACCGGCGGTAATGCCGTCGAAGAAGACGATATTCGCCCCGCCTTTTTTCAGGCCGTCCTGTACGGAGCGCGCCAGGCCTTCACCGTACTGCTGTTTGTCATGAATGATGGCAATGCGCTGTGGCTTAACGGTTTCGAGGATGTATTTGGCGGCGGTTGGCCCCTGCGAGGAGTCCAGACCGGCGGTACGCATAATGTGCTGGTAACCCCGCTGGGTCAGTTCCGGGTTGGTGGCGCCCGGGGTGATCATCAGGATGCCTTCGTCTTCGTAGATATCAGACGCAGGCTGCGTGGAGGAGGAACACAGGTGCCCGATGACGTACTGGATACCGTCGTTAACGATTTTGTTGGCGACCGCGACGGCCTGTTTTGGATCGCAGGCGTCGTCATACTCCACGCCCACCAGCTTGTCGCCTTTGATGCCGCCTTTAGCATTGATATCTTTGATGGCCTGACGCGCGCCGTTGAACTCCATATCGCCCCACTGGGCAACGGGGCCGGACATCGCACCCACTACCGCAACTTTAATGTCGTCTGCCATAGCGGCATGCGAGATCGACAGTGCGACCATCCCCGCGATTAACGTCTTCGCGTTCCTTTTCATCTCAGAATCCCCATTCGTGAAGTGATGTTTATATTTTGTTTTATTATGGTTAAAAAGCATTCTGTACTTTTAATGAACAACGCTATTTTTACCAGTGCCTTTAAAGGTTTAGCGCAGGTTTTTAACAAAAACCAGACTAATATCTCTATTTTTCAGGCGATTAAGCAAAGATAATATTCTGAAATCAGACGGAGATAAACAAATAAAAGCGCAGTTTGCAGCATAAAATAACGGTACAAAGCGCCGAATAAATCACTACCCTTCAGGTTAAAATTCTGCTTATTTTTCGATCCATGTGTTTTCAAACTGCCCATCGCGTTGCCAAAAAACTAATCACCTGGTAAATGGGAAGAAAAAGAGAAAGTGCCTGAGCAATTAAATTGAGTACACTGGCCGTACTCTTTTTGATTTGGACAAGCAGCTAATGAAACTGACTATCGTGCGTCTGGTGACCTTTAGCGACCAGGATCATATCGACCTGGGCAAGATCTGGCCGGAATATTCTTCTTCATCGCTGGCCGTCGATGAGAACCACCGCATCTATGCCGCGCGCTTTAACGAGCGCCTGCTGGCCGCCGTCCGCGTAACGCTGAGCGGCACGGAAGGGGCGCTGGACTCCCTGCGCGTGCGCGACGTGACCCGTCGTCGCGGGGTCGGGCAGTATTTGATTGAAGAGGTGATCCGCGAAAACCCGAGCGTGACCTCCTGGTGGATGGCCGACGTGGGCGTGGAGGATCGCGGCGTAATGGCGGCGTTTATGCAGGCGTTAGGGTTTACGGCGCAGGCGAACGGGTGGGAGAAGCGCTAAAAGAAAGCCGGGTGGCGGCTGCGCCTTACCCGGCCTACATTCATTATCTGCCGCATTTTCCCAGGCTGATTGTAGGCCCGGTAAGCGAAGCGCCACCGGGCAAAAGCGGGGCTCTGCGGCCTGATGCCCTCACCCCGGCCCTCTCCCACGGGGAGAGGGAGAAAACATTAAAAAAGGCAACTTACGTTGCCTTTTTGCTTTTATTTGGCGTCTGTCGCCGTGCCGTTGGCATGCCAGTCGAACACGCCGAACTCGAAGCCCTTCAGGTCGCCCTTCTCATCCCAGGACAGCGGCCCCATCACGGTTTCCACCGAATTCGCTTTCAGCCAGGTGGCAATCTCCGCCGGATCGGCTGACTGGTTCAGGCCCGCTTGCAGAGACTGCAACGCTGCGTAAGTGGTCCAGACGAACGCACCGCTAGGATCCTGTTTCTTCGCCTTGATGGCATCTACAACAGGTTTGTTCGCAGGCACCTGGTCGTAGTTTTTCGGTTTGGTCACCAGCAGCCCTTCAGCAGACTCACCCGCGATGTTAGACAGGGAAACGTTCGCCACGCCTTCTGGCCCCATGAACTGTGTCTTCAGACCCGCCGCACGCGCCTGACGCAGGATCTGCCCCATTTCCGGGTGGTAGCCGCCGTAATAAACGAAATCGATATTCTCTTTCTTCAGACGCGCTACCAGAGTCGAGAAGTCTTTCTCACCGGCGGTGATACCGTCAAAGAACACCACGTTGGCATTCGCTTTTTTCAGGTTATCCTGCACCGCACGGGCCAGGCCTTCGCCGTACTGCTGTTTGTCATGAACAATCGCGATGCGCTGCGGCTTCACTTTTTCAACAATGTATTTCGCGGCGGTTGGCCCCTGATCCGAGTCCAGACCGGTGGTACGCAGGATCAGCTTATAGCCGCGCGCGGTCAGCTCTGGTGCCGTCGCAGCCGGCGTGATCATCAGAATGCCTTCGTCTTCGTAGATGTCAGACGCGGGCTGGGTGGAAGAGGAGCACAGGTGACCGATAACGTATTTGATCCCGTCATTTACCACTTTGTTCGCCACCGCGACCGCCTGTTTCGGGTCACAGGCATCGTCATATTTTACGATTTGCAGCTTTTCGCCCTTGATGCCGCCCTTAGCATTAATGTCTGCAACCGCCTGTTCCGCGCCCGTAAATTCCTGGTCGCCGTACTGTGCTACCGGACCGGACATCGCGCCCACCACGGCCACTTTAATATCGGCCTGCGCCATAGTGCTGAATGCCAACGCGATACATCCTGCCAGTAACGCTTTACCCTTCATGTTCATCCTGAGATTCCCCATTATTATGGTTATAACGATTGTTGTGATGTTGTTGTGTAGCGCTTTATTTCAATTATAGGCGTGCTGTTCGCGCTTTTTCAGCATACTCTGCTAAAACATACCCCATTTTTATGATTTTGGAATAGCTAATTTGAAATGAAAATATGATAAGCCCGACTGTCATTTCAGCCGGGCTTTTGGCTTTATCGTGTCAGCGAGGCGGAAATAATATCCAGCGCTTTACGGAACTGCGCTTCGGGGATGGTGAGCGGGTAGAGGAAGCGGATAACGTTGCCGTAGACGCCGCAACTCAAAAGCAGCAGCCCTTCGTTCAACGCGCGCTCCTGAACCTGACGGGTAAATTCCGGCGACGGCTGTCCGGTTTGCGGATCGGTAAATTCCACCGCCACCATCGAGCCCTGCCCACGGATATCGGCGATCCAGGGACAGCCATCCTTCGCTTTATTCAGCACCTCGACAAGATGATGGCCGAGATGAGACGCGCGCGTGCAGAGATCTTCCTCGTCAATCACGTCCAGCACCGCATGGGCCGCCGCAATCGCCAGCGGGTTACCCGCGTAGGTGCCGCCCAGTCCGCCCGGAGCGGGCGCGTCCATCACCTCTGCCCGGCCAGAGACGGCAGAGAGCGGCATTCCGCCCGCCAGGCTTTTCGCCATGGTGATCAGATCGGGCTTCACGCAGTGGTTTTCCATGGAGAATAGCTTGCCGGTACGGGCGAAGCCGGTTTGCACTTCGTCGGCAATCAGTAAAATCCCGTGGGTATCGCACAGGGCACGCAGCGCCTGCATAAAATCAGCGGGTGCGACGTTGAACCCGCCCTCGCCCTGAACCGGTTCAATAATGATTGCCGCCACCTGATCGGGCGCGATATCGGCTTTGAAGATGCGCTCCAGGCTTTTTAACGCTTCGGCGGTACTGACGCCGTGCAGGTTGTTGGGGAATTGCGCGTGGTACACCGAGCCGGGGAACGGGCCGAAGCCGAGCTTATAGGGCGCCACTTTGCCGGTCAGCGCCATGGTCATAAAGGTACGGCCGTGGAACGCGCCGCCGAAGGTGATAAGGCCGGGACGTCTGGTGTACGCGCGGGCAATTTTCACCGCGTTTTCGACCGCTTCTGCACCGGTTGAGAAGAAGGCGGTTTTGGCTGGCCCCTCTATGGGTACGCGCTGGTTGATGCGCTCGGCAAGCGCCACATAACCTTCATAGGGGACGATCTGGTAAGCGGTATGGGTAAAGGCATGAAGCTGTTTTTCGATGGCGGCGATAACTTTAGGATGGCGATGCCCGGTATTCAGCACGGCGATCCCGGCGGCAAAATCAATATACTCGTTACCTTCTACATCCCACACCGTGGCGTTTTCGGCTTTATCGGCATAGAAGTTACACATGACGCCGATACCGCGCGGCGTCGCCTGTAAACGCCGGTCGTTCAGTTCGTTATTTTTCACCCTGTCACCCTCTGAAAGTCGCCTGCTTAGCGCATCAGTAAGTGTTTGCCAGGGGGGAGAAATTCGCCAGAGCGGGCGCTAAAAAAACAAAACCCCCAGACTCTCATCCAGGGGTTCTCGGTGTACTTCGAGGAAATTACGCTTCGATAGCGGCGCGAAGTTTTTTCATGGCGTTCTTCTCAAGCTGACGCACACGTTCAGCGGAGACGCCGTAGCGGTCGGCCAGTTCCTGCAACGTGGACTTGTTATCTTCGTCCAGCCAGCGGGCACGGATGATATCCTGGCTACGCTCGTCGAGGCCTTCCATCGCGAAGGTCAGCTTGTTTGCCGCCTGGTCTTCCCAGTTATCCTCTTCAATGCCGTCAGCAAAGTTAGAGGTTTTATCCTGCAGATACAGGACCGGGGCCATCGGCTGGCTGTCGGAGGCATCGTCGTCGGCAGACATATCAAACGTCATGTCCTGCGCGGCCATACGGGATTCCATCTCGCGGACGTCTTTGCTGGAAACGCCCAGTTCGCGCGCCACCATTTCCACTTCATCCTGATTGAACCAGCCCAGACGCTGCTTGGTTTTACGCAGGTTGAAGAACAGTTTGCGCTGCGCTTTCGTCGTGGCGACTTTCACAATACGCCAGTTACGCAGGACGTATTCGTGAATTTCCGCTTTGATCCAGTGCACGGCGAAGGAGACGAGTCGCACACCCACTTCCGGGTTGAAGCGACGTACCGCCTTCATCAGGCCAATGTTACCTTCCTGAATCAGGTCCGCCTGCGGCAGGCCGTAGCCCGCATAATTACGAGCAACGTGAACAACAAAGCGCAGGTGAGACAGGATCAGCGTTTTAGCTGCTTCCAGATCGCCCTGGTAATGCAGCTTTTCAGCAAGCTCCTTTTCTTCCTCAGCCGTTAACATCGGCCAGGTGTTCGCAGCCCGGATGTAAGATTCCAGGTTACCAACAGGGGCTAAAGCTAAAGTTTGCATTTCTTTGGTCATTCATTCCTCTCAATGTTTCTTCTGGTCCAGGTTGTCCCCGTCAGGCAACAACCATGCCAAAGCGTTTGAGCAACGAGATTAGCATTCACTCTTTTATCAGACAGTGATTTTATCCACAAGTTCCAGGTGCAACAGTGAATAAATTACGCACAAAATGTGACATGAAGATGATTACAGGGGAAGAGACAACAGGGACGCTTTCCCTGCAAGCGAACATCTCGGTGCAGGGAAAGATTATATCACGCTTTTATTAGTCGGGAGTAAAGTGGCGTAAATGTTGAACCGTTGCCAGCCATGCCGCCACCCAGCCGATCATGGAGCAGACCAGCAGCAACAGCAGGCACTCATCGAACCCTAAGCCACTGATATCAAACTTCGTTCCGAAAACCTGCGCCACCTCAGTGACGGCAGACGACAGCCGCATCACCAAAATTTCTGACAAAATCAATGAAAGAAATGCACCAGAAAAACCTAATAACGCGCCGCCGTAGAGGAACGGGCGGAGGATGAAACCATCCGTTGCGCCAATCAGTTTCTGCACGTTGATGGTATCGCGACGGGCGAAGATGCTCAGGCGCACGCTGTTACCGATGACGAGGAACACCGCCGCCACCATCAGCACGCCGATCATCGCCGATACGCGCCCCACCAGCCCGGTCAGGGCGGCAAGACGGGCAAACCAGCTGTCGTCCATGCGCACTTCATCAATCCCATTGATGCGGGTAATGCGGTCGCGCAGGGTGTTGAGCGAATCGGTGCCCTGGAAATCGAGCTTCGGGATCACCACCGCCACGGCGGGCAGCGGGTTCTCTTCCAGCATATCCAGCGCGCCGCCGAACCCGGACCAGTTGCGGAATTCGCCCAGCGCTTCATCGCGGGAAAGATAGTTCACCTTCTCCACGCCCTGCTCGGCCTGAATCTGCCCCACTACCTGAGCCGCCGCGTTATCGTCGAGGGCTTTATCCAGATAAACGGTAATCTGCGGCGACGGATAGTACTGGGACGCCGCCTGGTTTACGTTTTTGTAAACCATGTAGCAGACGCTCGGCAGCGTCAGGGAGATGGCAATCACCATCACCGTCAGGAACGTCGCCAGCGGTTTGCTTTTTAGATCCTGCAACGCGCCCTGGAAGGCGTAGCGCACCTGTTCGTTGAAGACGTTGGTTTTACGGGAGTTCGGTTTCGGTGTCGCTTTGGCACGCTTAGGCGCATGGCGATTGCCGTCCCCGCCGCCCTGAGGCTTGCGGAAACGGTCAAACCGGTTGCTGAACTGCCGTATCTGGTTCATTGCATCACGCTTATTCACCGTGGCCTCCGTGCAAATGCCCGTCGCTCAGGGTCAGCATGCGGTACGAACGGCGTGAGATAAGCCCCATGTCGTGCGTCGCCATCAGTACCGTGACCCCCACGCGGTTAAATTCCTCAAACAGACGCAGGATCCCTTCAGAGAGGGCATCGTCCAGGTTACCGGTCGGTTCATCCGCCAGCAAGACGGCAGGCTTGTTCACCACCGCACGGGCGATGCCCACGCGCTGCTGCTCACCGCCGGAGAGCTGGATCGGGAAGTTCTTCGCTTTGTCCAGCAGCCCGACCTTATCCAGCGCCGCCGAAACGCGACGGCGGATATCATCGTAACTGGCGCCGGCAATAATCAGCGGGATCGCGACGTTATCGAAAACCGTGCGATCCATCAGCAGGTGGTGATCCTGGAAAATCATGCCAATCTGACGACGCAGGAACGGCACTTCACGGTTCTTAAGACGGCTAATTTCATGGCCGCTGAACCAGATTTTCCCGGCACTTGGCCGCTCGATCCCACAGATCAGCTTGAGCAGGGTACTTTTCCCCGCGCCGGAATGGCCGGTCAGGAATGCCATCTCGCCTGGCTGGAGGTGGAATGTTACCCCCTGCAGCGCTTGTCTCCCGCCGAGATAGGCCTTGCTGACGTGTTCAAAGCGAATCATTGTTAGTCCTCTCGGGCAAATAGTGCCTCAATAAAGTCGTCCGCTTTAAACGGACGTAAATCCTCAATACGCTCGCCCACACCGATATAACGGATAGGAATGCCGAACTGGTCGGCCACGGAGAAGATCACCCCGCCTTTCGCGGTGCCGTCCAGCTTGGTCAGCGTGATCCCGGTCAGTCCTACCGCTTCATTGAACAGCTTCGCCTGGCTGATGGCGTTCTGTCCGGTGCTGGCGTCGATAGTCAGCATAATTTCATGCGGTGCATCTTCGTCCAGCTTCTTCATGACGCGAACGATTTTCTTCAGCTCTTCCATCAGGTGCGATTTGTTCTGCAAACGCCCTGCGGTATCTGCAATCAGCACGTCCACGTTACGCGACTTCGCCGCCTGGATGGCATCGAAAATCACGGACGCGGAATCCGCGCCGGTGTGCTGGGCAATGACCGGAATATTGTTGCGCTGGCCCCACACCTGGAGCTGTTCCACCGCTGCCGCACGGAAGGTATCGCCCGCCGCCAGCATCACCGATTTGCCCTGCTGCTCAAACTGGCGCGCCAGCTTGCCGATGGTGGTGGTTTTACCCACGCCGTTGACGCCAACCATCAGAATAACAAAGGGCATTTTGCCTTCAATATTAAGCGGTTCGTCAACTTTTGCGAGAATTTCACCCATCTCGTCTTTCAGCAGGCCGTACAGCGCCTCGGCGTCACGCAGCTGTTTGCGGTTCGCCCCTTCGGTCAGGTTGGCGATGATTTTCCGGGTGGTTTCCACGCCCACGTCCGCAATCAGCAGTTGCTCTTCCAGCTCCTCAAACAGATCGTCGTCGATCTTCTTGCCGCGGAACAGACTGATAAATCCGGAACCTAAGTTTTCTTTGGTTTTGAGCAGGCTGCGCTTCAGGCGCGCGAAGAAACCTTCTTTGGTCGGTTTTTCCTGCTCCTGAACGATCTCTTCTTCGGCCTGCTCTTCCACCGGCACGACGATGACCGCTTCTTCAGCCGCTTCCGCCGCCAGCGCCTGGGCCTCCAGCTCTTCGTCGGTCAGCTCTGGCTCAAGGGCCGCTTCTTCTTCCACCGCCTCAACAATTTCAACGGTTTCCGCTTCGGCCTGCCACTCTTCGGCAGAAACTTCTTCAGCTTTCACCTCTTCCGGCAGCGGCAGCGCTTCGTGTTCGATAGCGGCCTGCGGCGCTTCGGTAAGGGTTTCAACGATAACCGGCTCTGGTTTTTCGCTCTCCTGAACCTGTTCGGTAACCTCAACCACCTCTTCGGCAAAGGATTCAATCTCTTCTTTGCTGTGGGCTGGCTCTTCCGCTTCGACAACCGCAGCGGTTTCGACAGGCGTTTCAGGCTGTGACTGCTCTTCTACAACCTGCTGTTCTTCGGTTTTCTGTTCTGTTTCTTGCTCTTTTTCACCGAAACCCAACCAGGAAAAGAAGCCACGTTTTTTTTGTTTTGCCATCTGCGACTACACTCCTCGCGGCGCTATATACAGGGAAGCTAAAAAAATGATGAAATAGTCTAACACTTTACTTAATTGACATCACCGCCCGCAATCGCAGGGCATTGTTAACAGAGCTTTCCTGAGATGAAGAAACCCACCCGCGCCCCGGCCGGTCAAATTCGCATTATCGGCGGTCAGTGGCGAGGCCGGAAATTACCGGTGCCGGACAGCCCCGGTTTACGCCCTACCACGGACCGCGTTCGCGAGACGCTGTTTAACTGGCTCGCCCCGTCAATGGTAGACGCCCATTGCCTGGACTGCTTCGCCGGAAGCGGTGCATTAGGGCTGGAAGCGCTGTCGCGCTATGCTGCGAGCGCCACGCTACTGGAGATGGAGCGCGGCGTCGCGCAGACGTTGCAGCAAAATTTGGCTACGCTGAAAGCAACCAACGCCAAAGTGGTGAATACCAACACGCTGAGCTTCCTCGCGCAACAGGGAACGCCGTTCAACGTGGTGTTTGTTGACCCGCCGTTCCGTAAAGGGCTGCTGGAAGAGACATTATCGTTGCTGGAAAAAAATGGCTGGCTGGCAGACGACGCGCTGATTTACGTTGAAAGCGAAGTGGAAAATGGTCTGCCGCCCGTTCCCGTTCACTGGGATCTGCACCGCGAGAAGGTCGCCGGCCAGGTGGCTTATCGTCTGTATCACCGTCAGGCACAAGGAGGATCCGATGCCAGTACTGATTAACGTAGGGCGCTTGCTGATGCTGGGCGTCTGGGCATTTTTGATTTTGAATCTGGTACACCCGTTCCCGCGTCCGCTGAATATCTTCATTAACGTGGCGCTGATTTTCACCGCGTTCATGCATGCCTTGCAGATGGTGATGCTGAAAAACGGACTGCCGAAAGATAGCCCACCGATGACCGGCTGGCAGCAGCTACGGGTGTTTATTTTCGGCGTATTTGAGCTGCTGGTGTGGATGAAGAAGTTTAAGGCGCAGGTGAAGAAGTAAGGTGCGGCCTGATGCCCTCACCCTAACCCTCTCCCACAGGGAGAGGGGACGCTTACACCCTCTCCCCTTCGGGGAGTGGGCCGGGGTGAGGGGAAAATTACTGCTCCGGTTCAAACCCTTCAAACCGCGACCCTTTGTAGCTCAGCGTGCCTTTCTCCCCCACCGTCAGCTGGTGGTACTGCTGCGCCTCCAGTCTGAAGGTCATCTCCAGCCCGCCGGTTTCCGGCTTAAAGCTCGCTTCATAGCGCATCGTTGTGCCCGCAGGCGTCACCTGCTGCTGGCGGGATCGGCGGTCATTAAGCGGTTTCTCGCGCTTGTTCGTCACCACCACGCGCTTTTGCATCAGCGGTGCGGCATCGTTGTCGGCCTTCTCACGGCGCTGCTGCACGAAGCGAAACGAGGCGGCAATGACGATAATCGCCAGCACGACAATAAAAAACAGCGGCATCTTGCTCATTGAAAAATCCCATCAGATTATGCGGAATTCAGGATACCTCGCCTGCCCCGGCATTGCCAAACGCCCGCTCGCGTCACTACACTGGATCAGAAACTGATCATTCAGCCTCAACAGTTACAGGGAGTTAATATGCTTTGGTCATTTATCGCTGTCTGTTTTTCCGCATGGCTTTACGTCGATGCGTCTTACCGTGGCCCAGCCTGGCAGCGCTGGTTGTTTAAACCCGTCACGCTATTGCTCCTGCTGTTGCTTGCCTGGCAGGCACCGATGTTTAACGCCATCAGCTATCTTGTCCTCGCGGGGCTGTGTGCGTCCCTGATTGGCGATGCCTTAACCCTGCTGCCGCGCCAGCGTCTGCTGTACGCCGTGGGGGCATTCTTCCTGTCGCATCTGCTCTATACCATCTACTTTGCCAGCCAGATGACGCTCTCCATCTTCTGGCCGCTGCCGCTGGTGCTGCTGGTGATTGGCGCCCTGCTGATCGCGGTGATCTGGTCGCGTCTGGAAGAGATGCGTCTGCCGGTGTGTACGTTTATCGCCATGACGCTGGTGATGGTGTGGCTGGCGGGCGAGCTGTGGTTCTTCCGTCCGACAGCGCCTGCGATGTCCGCGTTCTTCGGTGCCGCACTGTTGCTGTTGGGTAACATCGTCTGGTTGGGCAGCCACTATCGCCGCCGCTTCCGTGCGGATAATGCGATTTCTGCCGCCTGTTACTTTGCCGGACACTTCCTGATTGTGCGTTCGCTGTATATCTAAATAACGCTTGACTCTGGAGTCGACTCCAGAGTGTATGCTGCGGTTAATGAGAAAATTATCATTACCGGAGACTGCCATGTCGACTCCAGAAATACCTAAAAAAGTTCCCCAATTCTCGGCACTTAAGCTCAGCCCGGTTCCGCCAAAAGAGGACTGCTGCTGCGAGGGCGCATGCGAAACGCAAACTCAAACGCTGCCTGAAAGCGGCAATCACTACAGCTGGGTCGTCAACGGCATGGACTGCGCGGCCTGCGCCCGCAAAGTGGAAAACGCGGTGAAGCAGGTGCCGGGCGTGAGCCACGTTCAGGTGCTGTTCGCTACCGAAAAGCTGCTGGTCAGCGCCGAAAACGACGTCAGCAGACAGGTTGAAGCCGCCGTCAGCAAAGCGGGTTATACCCTGCGCAGCGAAACGGCGCCCGCAGAAAAAACGTCCCCGCTAAAAGAAAACCTGCCCCTTATCACCCTCATCATGATGATGGCCCTGAGCTGGGGGCTGGAGCAGATCAACCACCCGTTCGGCAACCTGGCGTTTATCGCCACCACGCTGGTTGGCCTGTTCCCGATTGCCCGTCAGGCGCTGCGTCTGATGAGAAGCGGCAGCTGGTTTGCCATCGAAACGCTGATGAGCGTGGCGGCTATCGGGGCGCTGTTTATTGGCGCGACGGCGGAAGCGGCGATGGTGCTGCTGCTGTTCTTAATTGGCGAACGCCTTGAGGGCTGGGCGGCGAGCCGGGCGCGTAAAGGGGTGAGCGCGCTGATGGCGCTAAAGCCGGAAACCGCCACGCGGGTTATTGATGGTCAGCGTGAAACGGTCGCCATCAACACCCTGCGACCGGGTGACGTGATTGAAGTGCCCGCAGGCGGACGTCTGCCAGCCGATGGGGCCCTCGTTACCGCCACCGCAAGTTTTGACGAAAGTGCCCTGACCGGGGAATCCATCCCGGTTGCGCGCGCGGCGGGTGAAAAGGTGCCTGCGGGCGCCACCAGCATCGACCGACTGGTGCAGTTGACGGTCCTTTCCGAACCGGGCGACAGCGCCATCGACCGCATCCTCAGGCTGATTGAAGAGGCCGAGGAGCGCCGCGCGCCGGTAGAACGCTTTATCGATCGCTTCAGCCGGATTTACACCCCCGCCATCATGCTGGTGGCGCTGCTGGTCACCGTCGTCCCGCCGCTGTTCTTCGGCGCGCCGTGGGAGGGCTGGATTTACAAAGGGCTGACGCTGCTGCTGATCGGCTGCCCTTGTGCGCTGGTGATCTCCACCCCGGCGGCGATTACCTCCGGGCTGGCGGCGGCGGCACGTCGCGGGGCGCTGATTAAGGGCGGCGCGGCGCTGGAACAGCTGAGCCAGATTCAGCACATCGCCTTCGATAAAACCGGCACGCTGACCGTCGGCAGGCCGCAGGTGACCGGCGTGTATCCGCAGGACATCAGTGAAGACGCCCTGCTGACGCTGGCCGCTGCCGTGGAGCAGGGTTCCACCCACCCTCTGGCGCAGGCGATTGTGCGTGAAGCACAGCGCCGCGGGCTGAACATCCCTCCGGCAACGGCCCAGCGAGCGCTGGTCGGGTCAGGGATTGAAGCTGTGGTCGAAGGCAAAAAAGTGCTGATCGCCGCGGCGGACGCGCGCTCTACTCCACAGGTTGAGGCGCTGGAGCAGTCCGGGCAGACGGTCATTACCGTGATGCAGGACGGTGTGCCGATGGGCATGCTGGCGCTGCGCGACACCCTGCGTGACGATGCGAAAGACGCCGTCGACGCGCTACACAGGCTGGGAGTACAGGGCGTGATCCTGACCGGCGATAATCCGCGCGCGGCGGCGGCGATTGCAGGCGCGCTGGGGCTGGAGTTTAAGGCCGGATTGTTGCCTGCGGATAAAGTCAGCGCGGTAACCGAGCTGAACAGCAACGCCCCGCTGGCGATGGTCGGGGACGGAATAAACGATGCCCCGGCAATGAAAGCTTCCAGCATCGGCATTGCGATGGGCAGCGGCACCGACGTGGCACTGGAGACCGCCGACGCGGCGCTGACGCACAACCGCCTGACCGGGCTGGCGCAGATGATAGAACTTGCGCGGGCAACGCGCGCCAATATTCGGCAGAACATCGCCATTGCGCTGGGTCTGAAGGGGATTTTCCTGGTCACCACGCTGCTCGGCATGACCGGACTGTGGCTGGCGGTACTGGCGGATACGGGGGCGACGGTGCTGGTTACGGCGAACGCGTTGCGGTTGTTGCGTCAAAGGTAAAAGTGAAACGGCAACCGGGTTGCCGTTTCTCGTGTTTGCCCCCTCTCCCCGCGGGAGAGGGCCGGGGTGAGGGCATCAGGCCGCACGTGTCACTGCATCCCTAACAGCCCCGGCAACCACAATGAAATCGCCGGAATGTACGTCACCATCCCCAGCACGACCAGCAACATACCGTAAAATGGCAGCATCGCCCGCACCACGTGTTCGATCTTCTGCTTACTCACCGCACTCGCCACGAACAGCACCGACCCGACCGGCGGCGTTATCAGCCCAATCCCCAGGTTAACCATCATGATCATCCCAAAATGCACCGGGTCGATACCCAGTGCATTGGTCACCGGCAGCAGCACCGGCGTCAGGATCAGGATGATCGGCGCCATGTCCATCAGCGTGCCAATCAGCAGCAGCATGATGTTGAGGTACATGAGGATCACGTACTTGTTATCGGAGAGCGATGTGAAGAATTCGGTGATGCGCATCGGCAGCTGCATGTAGGTCATCACCGCCCCAAACGCCGCGGCAAAGCCGATTAAAATCATCACGATGGTGACGGTTTTCACCGTGCGGCACATCAGCTTCGGCAGTTCGCTCCACTTGTAGTCGCGGTAGATAAACATGGTGACGAAGAACGCCCACAGGCAGGCCACGGCGGCAGATTCGGTGGCGGTAAAAATCCCGGACAAGATCCCGCCGAGGATAATCACCACCGTCATCAGCCCCCACAGGGCATCGAGCATAATTTTCAGCGCCTGCCTGAACGGGATTTTGTCCCCCTTCGGGTAGCCGCGCTTGCGGGCGAAGCACAGGCAGAGCACCATCAGGCTCACGCCCAGCAGCAGGCCCGGCAGCACGCCCGCGATAAACAGCGTGGCGATGGAGACCGTTCCCCCGGCCGCCAGGGAGTAAATCACCGAGTTGTGGCTGGGCGGGATCAGAATCGCCTGCACCGACCCGCTGGCCGTCACCGCCGCCGCGTATTCGCGCGGATAACCCTTCTTCTCCATCTCCGGGATCATCACGCTGCCGATAGACGCCGTATCCGCCACCGACGAGCCGGAAATCGCGCCGAAGAACGTCGAGGCGACAATGTTCACCAGCGACAGCCCACCGCGGATAAAGCCGACGAACACGTAGGCGAAATTCACCAGCCGTCGGGCAATGCCCCCTTCCGCCATGATCGCCCCGGCAAGAATGAAGAACGGGATCGCCAGCAGGGTAAATTTATTGACCCCGCTGGTGATCTGGATCATCAGCGCCTCCAGCGGCAGGTCAATCCACAGCGCGCCCGCCACGGCGCTTAAGCCGACGGCGAAGGCCACCGGCATCCCCAGCGCCAGCAAAATGGCGAGGGTGAATAACAAAACAAAAGCATCCATTGTTCACCCCTTAACTGTGATTGCCGATCAGCACGACCGGACGGTTTTCCTGCGAGCCAAACAGCAGGCGTTCAAGCACAAACAGGATCAAAATGGCCGACCCGACAGGCAGAGGCAGATAGCTTTCGCCGGAGGTCAGGAGCGGAAACTCCGCCACCGGCTGCTCCCACAGCTCGACGCACAGCCAGTAGCTGTACCAGCACATCAGGCCAGAAATCAGCAGCATCAGCAGATCCACCACTCGCGCGCATACTCTTTGCAGCGACGCGGGCAGGCGGTCGGTGAGCATGTTGACCGCGATATGCGACCCGGCGCGATAGCTCACCGCCGCGCCGATAAAGGTAAACGTCACCATGCAGATAATGGCGATCGGCTCCGGCCAGGATTCGCCGCGATTGAGCACATAGCGAGAGAAGATGCCAATGGGGATCACAATCGTCATCACCAGTAGCGAGAGACCCGCCACCACCATTGCGAGCAGGTACAGACGATCCATCCACTTCAGGTAGAGTTCGGACATACGTACTCCGGATTACTGAACGTCAGCGATGGCTTTCATCAGATCCTGATGCTTGTCGCCATACTGCGCGCGCACCGGCTCAGTGGCTTTGATGAACACCGTTTTATCGATATCGTGGAACTTCACGCCGCCAGCCTTCATTTTTGCCAGCGCCTGGTCGTTATACGCATTCCACAGCTTGCGCTGCTCGAACTGCGCTTCGCGGGCCAGCGTCAGGATCTTTTGCTGTTCGTCAGCGCTGAGCTTGTCCCATTTCACTTTGGAGTAGAGCAGCATTTCCGGAGTGATAAAGTGGCCGCTCAGCGTGTAGTTTTTGGCGATCGGCATGTAGTTGTGGGCGATAAAGGTTGGCGGGTTGTTCTCCGCGCCATCGATCACCCCGGTCTGCATGCCGCTGTAAACCTCGCTGACGCCCATCGCCACCGAGTTCGCCCCCATCGCTTTCAGCGTGGCCAGCGCCACCGGGCTACCCTGAACGCGGATCTTCTTCCCTTTCAGGTCTTCCGGTTTAACGATTGGCTCTTTGGTGATCAGGTTGCGGGTGCCGGAATCCATCCAGCCGAGGAAGACCAAGCGCGATTTCGGGTTGGCGGTCAGCTTGTCGCCAATCTGCTTGCCGATATCCCCGTCGATCACCTTGTGCATGTGGTCTTCATCGCGGAATACGTAGGGCAGCGTAAACACTTCGATATCCGTCAGGATGGCGGCAACCGGCGCCATAGAGACGCGGATCATGTCTATCGCCCCCATCTGCGCCTGCTCAATCATCTGCTTTTCATCCCCCAGCACGCCGCCGGGGAAGACTTTAATCTCCAGCTTGCCATCGGTTTGTTGTTTGAGTTTTTCACCCATCTGCTGAACCGCCACCACGTTCGGGTAGCCTTCAGGATGCACATCGGCGGCTTTGATGGTCTGGGCAGAAACGGTGCAGGTAAAAGCAGACAGGCACAGAGCAGCCAGTAACGGCTTGAGGGTCGTTTTCATTGAGTCAACTCCAGGGTAGTGAAATAAGCGTTAAAACGATGTTTTAGTTTTTGACGTTTAAAAATTAGACTACGGCTGGAAAAAGGAGGGTGAAGCGCCTCACAAAAAGCGCGAAATTTTGAAACGATGGTTCGAAATTGTGATGGGTGCTTGTCGGGTGGCGGCTGCGCCTTACCCGACCTACTACACCCGTAGGCCCGTGCAAGCGAAGCGCCGCCGGGCATCAGGCCGCACTTACCCCTTACGAATCACATACCGGTACGGCAAGGTCTCGGTTTGCTGCGCTACCAGTTCATGTTCCATAAAGGTACAAAAACCGGGAATATCGCGGGTAGTGGCCGGGTCATCGGCGACGATCAGCAGCGTTTCGCCGCTCTGCATGTTACGGACGGTCTTACGCACCATCATTACCGGCTCCGGGCAACGGAGGCCCTGAGCATCAAGCGTGTGGTCTGGGCTGGAAAACAGGTCGGTCATGTTCTTCTCGTTCAGGTAAAAACGGCTGTAGTTTACGCCCCGCTATCGCCAATGCAAACCAGGTTAACGATTGCGTGAAAATTAGCCATTGCAAAGTGTCGTCAAAGCAGTATCATGCGGCGGCTTTATTGGGTTCCCTCACCCCAAATATTAATCAAAAAGGTACAATATGAACTCCTTTACACAATCGCAGCGCGTCAAGGCGTTGTTCTGGCTTTCGCTATTTCATCTGCTGGTGATCATCTCCAGTAACTATCTGGTGCAGCTCCCTATCTCCATTTTGGGTTTCCATACCACCTGGGGCGCGTTCAGTTTCCCGTTTATTTTCCTTGCGACGGATTTAACCGTGCGTATTTTTGGCGCACCGCTGGCGCGGCGGATTATTTTTGCGGTGATGATCCCGGCACTGTTTGTCTCCTACGCCATCTCCTCGCTGTTTTACATGGGAAGCTGGCAGGGCTTCGAAGCCCTGACGCATTTCAACCTGTTCGTCGCGCGTATTGCCACCGCCAGCTTTATGGCCTATGCCCTGGGGCAGATCCTCGATGTCCACGTGTTTAACCGCCTGCGTCAGAACCATCGCTGGTGGATGGCACCAACGGCTTCCACGCTGTTCGGTAACGTGAGCGATACGCTGGCCTTCTTCTTCATTGCCTTCTGGCGCAGCCCGGACGCCTTCATGGCAGAACACTGGATGGAAATCGCTCTGGTGGACTACGCCTTTAAGGTGCTTATCAGCCTGGTCTTCTTCCTGCCGATGTACGGCGTGCTGTTGAATATGCTGCTGAAAAGACTGGCAGATAAATCTGAAATCTCCGCATTGCAGGCAGGTTAAGGGTTCGCTTTATCAGTTGTGATAAGATGAACGAATGAGCCGCTATGGCCGTTTATCGAAAGGAAGAAGTCAATGCGCAATCTGGTTAAATATGTCGGGATTGGCCTGCTGGTTGTTGGCCTTGCAGCCTGTGATAACAGCGACACCAAAACGCCTGCTCAGGGCGCGTCAGCAGAAAGCAACGCCACCGGTCAGCCGGTGAGCCTGATGGATGGCAAACTCAGTTTCTCTCTGCCCGCGGACATGACCGATCAGAGCGGTAAGCTGGGCACCCAGGCGAACAACATGCACGTCTACTCCGATGCCACCGGGCAAAAAGCAGTCATTGTGATTGTCGGTGACGATACCAGCGAAGATCTGGGTGTGCTGTCCAAACGTCTGGAAGATCAGCAGCGCAGCCGCGACCCGCAGCTTCAGGTGGTGACCAATAAGTCTATCGAGCTGAAAGGCCACACGCTGCAACAGCTGGACAGCATCATCTCCGCCAAAGGCCAGACCGCTTACTCCTCCGTGGTTCTCGGCAAGGTAGATAATAAACTGCTGACCATGCAGATCACTCTGCCTGCAGATAATCAGCAAAAAGCGCAGGCAACCGCTGAAAACATCATTAACACCCTCGTGATCCAGTAATCGTTCACCAGGATGACGTGGCCTCCGTCGCTTGCGCCGGGGGCCATTTTTTTTCCATGACTTTAAGACTAACGCTCCAGACGAAGCGAATCCGGCGCACTACAATTAGCAAGCCCCCCGGAAAAAGGAATTCTTATGACTGCCAGCCCGCCCGACAAAGCCGGACTTCATATTTTATTAAAACTCGCCTGCCTGGTGGTTATCCTTGCGGGTATCCATGCGGCGGCGGATATCATTGTTCAGCTTCTGCTGGCGCTGTTTTTCGCCATCGTCCTCAACCCGCTGGTGACGTGGTTTTTACGCCGGGGCATCAGCCGCCCGGTCGCGATTACCATTGTGGTGATGGTGATGCTGGTTGTCCTGACGGCGCTGTTCGGCGTGCTCGCCGCCTCGCTGAGCGAATTTTCCACCATGCTGCCGCAGTACAATAAAGAGCTGACGCGCAAGCTGGTCGATCTCCAGCGCATGTTGCCGTTCGTGAATCTGCATATCTCACCGGAACGGATGCTGCGCCGGATGGATTCCGAGAAGGTGATGACCTACGCCACCACGTTGATGACCGGGCTTTCCGGGGCAATGGCCAGCATTCTGCTGCTGGTGATGACGGTGGTGTTTATGCTGTTCGAAGTGCGCCACGTGCCGTATAAGCTGCGTTTTGCCCTGAACAATCCGCAGATCCACATTGCCGGCTTGCATCGCGCGCTGAAGGGCGTGTCCAAATATCTGGCGCTGAAAACGCTGTTAAGCCTGTGGACCGGCGTGATCGTCTGGCTGGGGCTGGTGCTGCTGGACGTGCAGTTCGCGCTGATGTGGGGCGTGCTGGCGTTTTTACTGAACTACGTGCCCAATATCGGCGCGGTGCTTTCTGCCGTTCCGCCGATGATCCAGGCGTTCCTGTTTAACGGTTTTTATGAGTGCATGCTGGTAGGAGCGCTGTTCCTCGTCGTGCATATGGTGCTGGGCAATATTCTCGAACCGCGCATGATGGGTCACCGTCTGGGCATGTCGACGATGGTGGTGTTTTTATCGTTACTGATCTGGGGATGGCTGCTGGGACCGGTGGGCATGTTGCTCTCCGTGCCGCTCACCAGCGTCTGTAAAATCTGGATGGAAACCACGAAAGGAGGCAGTAAACTCGCCATTCTTCTGGGTCCGGGTCGGCCAAAAAGCCGTTTGCCGGGATAACCGGGTGGAAAGGGTTAAAAGTGACGTTTATTCGCCAGCGCGACGACAACATTGTACGATGTGCGCAGCAAATCGCGCTGGCGAAGAAAAAGTCACAGAAACAGGTTTATCGCGGACGCGCGTAGATGAAATTTACACTTACCCTTATCGACTGGCAGGCAAGAGCGCCAGGACTCAGCGATGCCGACGAATGGCAGGCATGGTCACGCCGGTCTGACGCCATCGATCCTGATGCACCGCTGGCGAAACTGACCGATCTGCCGATGATGACCGCCCGCCGCCTGAATTCAGGCAGCAAGCTGGCCGTTGATCTTGGCCTGATGATGCTGCGCAAACACCGCATCGACGCCGTCGTCTACAGCAGCCGTCACGGGGAGCTGGAACGCAATTTTCGTATTCTCCAGGCCCTGGCGGCAGATCAGCCCGTTTCCCCCACCGATTTTGCCATGTCGGTACACAACTCGGCGGTCGGCAATCTCACTATCGCCGCGCGTCAGCCTGTTGTCTCTTCGTCGGTTTCCGCCGGTATGGATACCTTCCAGCAGAGCTTATGCGAGGTGCTGAGCCTGCTGCATGCGGGCTACTCACGCGTGTTACTGGTAGATTTCGACGGTCTGCTGCCGGAGTTTTATCACGCCGGGCTGCCGCCGCAGATGCCCGTCTGGCCCTACGCGCTGGCGCTGGTAATTGAGGCCGGAAATACGCTCAGCTGTGAAACGCACGCCAATCGCAGGCCTGAAGAGCCCGCGCTGCCGCAAAGCCTGCAGTTCCTGCGCCATTACCTGCGGGACGAGCGCCAGTTTACCCTGCCGGGCGAGCGCCTGCTGTGGCAATGGACGCGCCAATGAGAGGGTTACGTTCCCGCCTCGATCGGGTATGGCGCATGCTGATGACCGGATTGTGCTTCGCCCTGTTCGGCCTCGGCGGGCTGACGCTGTCGCTGGTGTGGTTTAACCTGCTGCTGATTTTCCAGCGTGACCGCACTCAACGTCGCCGCCTGGCACGCCGCACTATTTCTGCCAGTTTCCGCCTGTTCCTCGCGGTGGTACGCGGTGTAGGGGTACTGGATTACCGTTTCAACAACCTGGACGTTTTGCGCGCCGAGCGAGGCTGTCTGGTGATTGCGAACCATCCCTCGCTGCTGGACTACGTTTTGCTGGCGTCGGTGATGAACGAAACTGACTGTCTGGTGAAAAGCGCGTTGCTGCGTAACCCGTTCGTCAGCGGCGTGATCCGCGCGGCGGACTATCTGATTAACAGCGAAGCCGACACGCTGCTTGCCGCAAGCCAGCAGCGTCTGGCCCAGGGCGACACCCTGCTTATCTTCCCTGAAGGCACCCGCACCCGGGTGGGAGAAGCCATGACCCTGCAACGTGGGGCGGCGAATATCGCCGTTCGCTGCAACAGCGCCGTGCGCGTGGTGGTGATCCACTGTAGCGAACGGATGCTGGATAAACAGAGCAGCTGGTATAACGTGCCCCCCAACAAACCTGTTTTCACCGTGGATGTTCGCGAACGCATCAACATTCATGATTTTTATGATGCGAGTCAGCACGAACCCGCGCTGGCGGCAAGGCAGTTAAACCGGCATATGCAGCATCAGTTAACAACTGGTCTTCAATCTTTGTCAGGAACGAAAGATGCAAGCGCTCTATCTTGAAATTAAGAATCTCATTATCTCTACGCTGAATCTGGAAGAACTTACCCCAGAGGATATTGATACAGACGCCGCGCTCTTTGGCGACGGCCTCGGTCTGGACTCAATCGACGCCCTTGAGCTAGGGCTGGCGGTAAAAAATCAGTACGGCGTACTGCTTTCTGCCGAAAGTGACGAGATGCGTCAGCACTTCTATTCCGTTGCCACGCTCGCGGCTTTTATTCATCAACAACGCGCCTGAGAATGACCGCTATGACAGAACAACAAACGATTTATCAGGAAGTCTCTGCGCTTCTTATTACGCTGTTTGAAGTCGCTCCGGAGGATATTACCCCTGAGGCACGTCTTTACGAGGATCTGGATCTCGACAGCATTGATGCCGTCGATATGGTAGTGCACCTGCAAAAGAAGACGGGCCATAAAATCAAGCCCGAAACCTTCAAAGCGGTGCGCACGGTGCAGGACGTCGTGGACGTTGTGGAACAGCTTCAGCGCGACGCGTAACGTGCGTTCGATTCCAGTTCTTCCCGCCCTGACAGGGCTGATGCTGCTGGCATGGCCGTTTTTGATCGGCTTCGGGCTGGCGAATAATAGCCTGCACGGGATACTGCCCGTGATGGCGCTGGTGCTGCTGTTACGCGTCTGCCAGGCCCGTCGGCAGGGCGGTCCACTGCGTTATCTTTTCGTGAGCGTGGCGCTGGCTGGCATAGCGCTTTGCGCGGCGAGCTACGTCCTGCACGCGCACCAGTGGGTGCTGTTTTATCCGGTGGTGGTGAATCTGGTGATGCTGGTGGTGTTTGGTGGTTCGCTGTGGACGGCAATGCCTGTCGTTGAACGGCTGGCGCGCCTGCGTGAACCGGATCTCTCCCCCGTCGGGGTACGTTACACGCGCCGGGTTACCCAGGTCTGGTGCGGCTTTTTTATTATTAACGGGGCGATCGCGCTGTTTACCGTATTACACGCTGATATCCGTCTCTGGACGCTGTGGAACGGGATGATTGCCTATCTCCTGATGGGCACGCTGATGGCCGGCGAGTGGCTGGTGCGACAACGGGTGATGAAAAACGATGCTTAACCCTCTCCCGCTTAGCCAGTGGCTCAGTGCCCCCCGCCCTGACGACACCCCTGTCGCCTGGCAGGACAACCATCTCTGGACACTTGGCGATCTGCGCCACGACGTCACTCAGCTGGTCGACACGCTGCGTGATGAAGAAGGCGAGCGCTGGGCGCTGTGCATCGAAAACGGCTATCTGTTTATTGTCGCGCTGCTGGCGACGCTGCATGCGGGTAAAACGCCGGTCCTCCCTGGGCACAGCCGGGCGGCGCAGCTTAACGAACAGCGGGCGCTGTTCAGCGGCGTCCTGAGCGACACCACGCTCGATTTTCAGGGGCGACAGCTGCGGGTGGCTTCCGTTCAGCGGGCAGGCCATCCCTTTTCACCGCTGCCTGCCATCGATGAGATGCGCACGATCGAGCTTTACACCTCCGGCTCGACCGGCACGCCGCAGCGGGTGAGTAAGCCGGTGGTCAGCCTGGATCGTGAGGCTCGTCTGCTGGCGGAACTTTTTGGCGATCGTCTGGCAGGCTGTCACGTCGTCGCTTCCGTGGTGCTGCACCACCTGTATGGCCTGACGTTTCGTGTCGTCTTACCCATGGCGCTCGGCCTGCCGCTGCACGCCAGCCTGCTCAACTATGCCGAGCAGCTCTCTGCCCTTCCCGACGATAAACGCTATCTTTTCATCAGCAGTCCGGCGTTTCTCAAGCGGCTGGACGCGTCACTGACGCCGCCCCCCGTCAACCTGCTCGTCTCCGCTGGCGGCGCGCTGCCCTGGCAGGAGGTCGCCGCGGTTCAGGCCTGGCTCAACGTCTGGCCGGATGAAATATACGGCAGCACAGAAACGGGGGTTATGGCCTGGCGCTACCGTCAGGAGGAAAGCATCCGCTGGCAGCCTTTCCCCGGCGTGACGTTTCACGGCGATCGCGTGACGTCGCCGCTGATCCCCGAGGCGGAGGGGGTCCTGCTGGATGATATCCTGCACTTCACGGCTGACGGGCAGTTCAGCCTCGTCGGGCGCCGCGGTCGGGTGGTCAAAATTGAAGATAAGCGCATTTCGCTCGATGACATTGAGCGCCGCCTGCTGGCGCTGGACGGCATCCGCGAAGCCGCCGCGCTGACGGTGACGCGCGGCGGGCGTCAGGGTATTGGCGTATTGCTGGTGCTGAATGAAGCGGTGCGTCAGCAACACGAACAGAGCAAAAAAGCGCAGGAGCTCGCCTGGCGACGCGCCCTTCGCCCCTGGCTTGAACCGGTTGCCGTGCCGCGCTACTGGCGGATCGTTGATGAAATTCCGGTCAACAGCATGAACAAGCGCGTAACTGCGCAGCTACAGGAGTTGTTTCATGAAAATCCCTGAAATCGAACGCCGCGAGCCTGGCCCCGGGTATCTGGAGATAACCCTTTATCTTGATCCTGACCTGCTCTGGTTTAAGGGACATTTCGCCGTACAGCCGCTGCTGCCGGGCGTAGCCCAGCTCGACCGGGTGATGCATTACGCCGCCGCGCTGGCGCCGGGCTACCGTTTTCACAGTATTCAGAACGTAAAGTTCGCCGCCCCGCTGTTACCGGAGAACACGGTCACGCTGCTCCTTGCCTGGCAGCCCGAACGCCAGATGCTGACCTTTAGCTACCAGCGCCATGCGGGTAACGAGCGTCACACCGCCAGCAGCGGGAAGATTCGCTTATGTCAGTAACCTTCCGTCCCTGCGTGCTGATCCCGTGCTACAACCACGGGGCGATGATGGCTTCGGTGCTGGCGCGCCTGGCGCCTTTCGATCTGCCCTGTCTGGTGGTGGACGACGGCAGTGATGAAACCACGCGCCGCACGCTTGAAGCGCTGGCGGCGGATCGTCCGCAGGTCACGCTGCTGCGCCTCGCCGAAAACAGCGGCAAAGGCGCGGCGGTGATGCAGGGGCTGAAAGCCTGTGCCGATCGCGGCTTCACCCACGCCGTTCAGGTGGACGCTGACGGCCAGCACGCTATTGAAGACATCCCCAAACTGCTGGCGCTGGCCGAACGCCATCCCGATGCGCTCATTTCCGGTCAGCCCGTTTATGATGACTCGATCCCCCGTTCGCGCCTGTACGGGCGCTGGATAACACACGTCTGGGTCTGGATTGAAACCCTCTCCCTGCAACTAAAAGACAGCATGTGCGGGTTTCGCGTTTACCCGATAGCGCCGGTAATGCGCCTGGCGGCGGGCACGCCGCTTGGCAGGCGGATGGATTTTGATACTGAAGTGATGGTGCGCCTCTACTGGCAGGGCAACACCAGCTATTTTCTGCCCACCCGCGTGACCTATCCGCCGGACGGGGTATCCCATTTCGATGCCCTGAAAGACAACGTGCGCATCTCGTTGATGCATACCCGTCTGTTTCTCGGCATGCTGCCGCGCATTCCTTCCCTGCTGATGCGTCGCCGCTCGCAGCACTGGGCGCAGCAGCAGGAGGTGAAAGGATTATGGGGCATGCGCCTGATGCTGCGCGTCTGGCAGTTGCTGGGGCGAAAGGCGTTTACCATCCTGCTGTGGCCGGTTACGGCCGTCTACTGGCTGACCGCCCGCGCTGCGCGTCAGGCGTCGCAGCAGTGGCTGACGCGGGTTAAAACGGTGATGGCACAGCGGCAAATGCCGCAACCCGTACGGCTTAACAGTTTTTCCCACTTCCTGCGCTTCGGTCATGCCATGCTGAACAAAGTGGCCAGCTGGCGCGGCGAAATGAAGCTTCATCGCGATCTGGTCTTTGCGCCAGGCGCGCAGGAGGCGCTGGGTCTTGACGATCCTCAGGGCAAACTGCTGCTCGCGTCGCATCTTGGCGATGTGGAAGCCTGCCGGGCGCTGGCCCAGCGCGAAGGGGCGAAAACCATCAACGCGCTGGTCTTTAGCGACAATGCTCAGCGTTTTAAACAGGTGATGGAGGAGATGGCGCCGCAGGCGGGCATTCACCTGATGCCGGTCACCGACATTGGCCCGGAGACCGCCATCCTCATTAAAGAGAAGCTGGATCGCGGCGAGTGGGTGGCGATCGTGGGCGATCGCATCGCCGTCACCCCGCAGCGCGGCGGCAGCTGGCGGGTGATATGGAGCGAATTTATGGGCCAGCCCGCGCCGTTCCCGCAGGGACCGTTTATCCTGGCGTCCCTATTGCGCTGCCCGGTGGTGCTGATTTTTGCCCTCTGCCAGCAGGGAAAGCTGACCCTGCACTGCGAGCCGTTTGCCGACCCGCTGCTGCTGCCGCGCGGCGAACGCCAGCAGGCGCTACAGCAGACCGTCGATCGCTATGCGCAGCGGCTGGAGCATTACGCGCTCTTGTCGCCTCTCGACTGGTTTAATTTTTTCGATTTCTGGCAGCTGCCAGAGGTCAACGAGAAGGAGTAAAGGGTGCTGACCGATCCCCGCTTTACGGCTGAAGTTGAAATCACCGTTCCGTTCCACGACGTCGATATGATGGGCGTGGTGTGGCACGGCAACTATTTCCGCTATTTTGAGATTGCCCGCGAAGCGCTGCTCAACCAGTTTGATTACGGCTATCGCCAGATGAAAGCGTCCGGCTACGTCTGGCCGGTGGTGGATACCCGGGTGAAATACCGCGACGCGGTGACCTTCGAGCAGCGCATTCGCGTCCGCGCCCATATTGAAGAGGTTGAAAACCGTCTGCGCATCGCCTATCAAATCTTCGACGCGCAAACCGGGAAACGCACCACCACCGGCTACACCATTCAGGTGGCCGTGGAGGAAGCAAGCCGGGAGATGTGCTTTGTCAGCCCGGCCATTCTGTTCGAACGCATGGGGATCGCGCCATGAAGTGGATAACGCTACTCGCGCTGCTGGTAAGCCCGCTGGTGAACGCGGTCACGCTGGATGAACTGCAACAGCGGTTTGCAGAGCAACCGGTGGTGCGCGCACACTTCGAACAGATCCGCACGATCAAGGACATGCCTCAGCCCCTGCGCTCGCAGGGGGAGATGCTGATCGCCCGTGACAATGGCCTGCTGTGGGATCAAAAAGCGCCGTTCCCGATGACGCTGCTGCTGGATGACAAACGGATGGTGCAAATCGTCAACGGTCAGCCGCCGCAGACCATTACCGCCGACACTAACCCGCAGATGTTCCAGTTCAACCATCTGCTGCGGGCGCTGTTCCAGGCCGACCGCAAGGTGCTGGAAGAGAACTTCCGCATCGATTTCAAAGACCTGGGCGAAGGCCGCTGGTCGCTGGTGCTGACGCCCGTTACCACGCCGCTGGACAAGATTTTCTCCACCCTTGATTTGAAGGGCGCGATCTATCTGGAATCCATTCGCCTGAACGATAAGCAAGGCGACACGACGGATATCGCCCTCTCCCGCCACCAACTGACGCCCGCCCGCCTGACCGATGCAGAACGCCAGCGCTTTGCCGCACCGTAACGCCCTGCGCCCGGCGCTGCTGTGGGCCGCGGTATGCCTGATCCTGCTGGGCGTGCTGCTGTCGCTGCTGCCTGGCGCGCGGCTGAACAGCAGCGTGCTCGCCATGCTGCCGAAACAGACGCTCGGCGCGATCCCTCCCGCCCTCAACGACGGATTTATGCAGCGCCTCGACCGCCAGCTCATCTGGCTGGTCAGCCCTGGTAAACAGCCGGACCCGCGCGTGGCGCAGCAGTGGTTAACCCTGCTGCAACGCAGCCAGGCGCTGAGTGTCGTAAAAGGTCCGCTGGATGCCGCCGGGCAACAGGCCTGGGGAGATTTCTTCTGGCAGCACCGCAATGGCCTGGTCGATCCGGCCACCCGCGCCCGCCTGCAAAACGGCGGTGAAGCGCAGGCTCAGTGGATCCTGTCCCAGCTCTACTCCGCCTTTTCCGGCGTGAGCGGCAAGGAGCTGCAAAACGATCCGCTGATGCTGATGCGCGGCGCGCAGCTCGCGCTGGCGAAGAACAGCCAGAAGATGCAGCTGATGGACGGCTGGCTGGTGACAAAAGATGCGGCCGGGAACTACTGGTATCTGCTGCACGGCGAGCTGGCAGGCTCTTCGTTTGACATGCAGCAAACCCACCAGCTGGTGACCACCCTCAACGCGATGCAGCAGACGCTGAAAAGCCAATATCCACAGGCGCAGCTGCTGTCGCGCGGGACGGTGTTCTACAGCGATTACGCCAGCCAGCAGGCTAAAAAAGATATTTCCACGCTCGGCGTCGCCACGGTGCTTGGGGTGATCCTGCTGATTGTGTCGGTGTTTCGCTCCGTGCGTCCGCTGCTGCTGAGTCTGCTCTCCATTGCCATCGGCGCGCTGGCGGGGACGGTCGTGACGCTCCTGCTGTTCGGTGAGCTGCACCTGATGACGCTGGTGATGAGCATGAGCATCATCGGCATCTCGGCGGACTATACGATTTACTACCTCACGGAGCGGATGGTGCACGGCGCGGAACACTCGCCCTGGCAAAGCCTGGCAAAAGTGCGTAACGCGCTGCTACTGGCGCTGCTGACCACCGTCGTGGCGTATCTCTTCATGATGTTGGCCCCCTTCCCCGGCATTCGTCAGATGGCGGTGTTCGCCGCCGCAGGGCTGAGCGCCTCGTGCCTGACGGTGATTTTCTGGCACCCGTGGTTGTGCCGTGGCATGCCGGTTCGCCCGATCCCCCTGAGAGGGATGATGCAGCGCTGGCTGAACGCCTGGCGCGACAGCAAAGCCCTCTCCTTCGGGCTGCCGGTAGCACTGGCGCTGCTCTCCGCCATCGGGATCGCCAGCCTGCGGGTGGATGACGATATCGCCCGGCTTCAGGCGCTGCCGCAGGACATTCTGGCGCAGGAAAAAACTATCACCGCCCTGACCGGGCAAAATGTCGATCAGAAGTGGTTCGTAGTGTATGGCGCGTCGGCTCAGGAAACGCTGGAGCGGCTGGAGGCGTTTACCCCGGCGCTGGCGCAGGCGCAAAAAGCCGGAGAATTAACCCGCTGGCGCACCCTGCCGCTGAACTCGCTGGCGCGGCAGAACAGCGATCTGCAACTTCTGCGTAACGCCGCGCCGACGGTGACGAAAATGCTGCAAAGCACGGGGCTGAATGCCGTCGCCCCGAATCTGAACGCCATGCCTGTCAGCGTGGAGGCGTGGCTCGCCAGCCCGGCCAGCGAGGGCTGGCGTTTGCTGTGGCTGACGCTGCCGGACGGCAAAAGCGGTGTGCTGGTCCCGGTCGATGGCGTCAGAAACAGCGCTGCGCTCGGTGAGCTGGCCGCCCGCCATCCCGGAGTCGTCTGGGTTGACCGTAAGGCCAGCTTCGACAGCCTGTTTGCACTCTACCGCGCGCTGCTGACGGGGCTGCTGGGCGTGGCGCTGGCGGTGATTGCCTGCGGCGCGGTGGTGCGCCTCGGCTGGCGAAAAGGGCTGGTGGCGCTGGTGCCGTCCGTGCTGTCGCTGGGCGGCGGGCTGGCGGCGCTGGCCGTGACGGGCCATCCGGTGAACCTGTTTTCCCTGCTGGCGCTGGTGCTGGTCCTCGGCATTGGCATCAACTACACGCTGTTTTTCAGCAACCCGCGCGGCACGCCGCTGACCTCCATGCTGGCGATTACCCTCGCCATGATGACCACCCTGCTGACGCTGGGAATGCTGGTGTTCAGCACCACTCAGGCCATCAGCAGCTTTGGCATTGTGCTGGTGAGCGGTATCTTCACCGCGTTCCTGCTCGCCCCGCTGGCGATGCCGACTAACAAAGAGAACTTACCATGACCCGTTTCATTCGCCTGGCGGCAGTGATGATGACCCTGTTGCTGGCGGGGTGTAGCCATACGACGAACCGCGATGACGCGCGCCCTCAGGCCTGGCTCCAGCCCGGCACCCGCGTCACGCTGCCACCGCCGGGCATCACGCCTGCCATCCGCGCGCAGCAGTTGCTTACCGGCAGTTTTAAAGGCCAGACCCAGTCGCTGCTGGTGATGCTGAACGCCGATGGCGATAAAGTGACGCTTGCCGGCCTCTCCTCCGTCGGGATCCGCCTGTTCCTCGCCACCTACGACGACACCGGGATCCACACCGAGCAGACGGTTGTGATGCCGCAGTTGCCGCCAGCCAGCCAGGTGCTGGCCGACGTGATGCTCAGCCACTGGCCCCTCAGCGCCTGGCAGCCGCAGTTGCCGAAAGGCTGGACGCTGAACGATACTGACACCAGACGCGAACTGCGCAACCCCGATGGCAAGCTGGTCACGGAAATTGCCTACCTGAACCGTAACGGCAGGCGCGAACCGATTAGCATTGTGCAGCACGCTTTTCACTACCACATCACCATTCAATATCTGGGTGACTGAGATGATTTACCTTTCTGCCGTTGGCATGGTCAACGCGCTCGGCAACTCGGCTGATGAAATAGCGGCAAACCTGAACGCTGGCGTGGCCCCCGGGATGCGCCAGCGTGCGGGCTGGCTACAGGGCTTACCCGAGGCCGTGCTGGGCGGGGTGGAGGGTGATCTTCCCCCTGTTCCCGGGTCTTTTTCTGCGCATCGAAGTCGCAACAACCAGCTGCTGCTGGCGGCGCTGGCGCAAATCCGGCCCGCCGTCGATGCGGCCATTGCGCGCGTGGGGCGCGACCGCGTGGCGGTGGTGCTGGGCACCAGCACCTCCGGACTGGACGAGGGTGATGAGTACGTGCGCCGCGCGCAGAACGGCGAGCGCAGTCCGCAGTGGCAATATCCGCAGCAGGAGCTGGGCGATCCGTCGCGCTTTCTCGCCAGTTGGCTTGCGCTGGACGGCCCGGCGTATACCATCTCGACCGCCTGCTCCTCCAGCGCACGGGCGATCATCAGCGGCCGTCGCCTGATCGACGCCGGTCTGGTGGACGTCGCCATCGTCGGCGGGGCCGACAGCCTGAGCCGCATGCCGGTCAACGGCTTCAACAGCCTGGAATCCTTCTCCCCGACCCTGTGCGAACCGTTTGGCCGCAACCGTCGGGGGATCACCATTGGCGAAGCGGCAGCACTGATGGTACTGACCCGCGAGCCGGGCGAGATTGTGCTCCTGGGCGCGGGGGAATCCAGCGATGCGTACCATATTTCCGCCCCACATCCGCAGGGCGAAGGGGCGATCCGCGCCATCACCCAGGCGCTGAACGAGGCGGGCATGACGGCGGCGGACGTCGGTTATATCAACCTGCACGGCACCGCCACGCCGCTGAACGATCGCATTGAGGCGCAGGTGATCCACGATCTCTTTGGCGACCGCGTGCCGTGCAGCTCCACGAAACATCTTACCGGCCACACGCTGGGTGCCGCCGGGATCACCGAGGCCGCCCTGAGCTGGCTGATCCTGACCCGAGACCTGCCGCTGCCGCCGCAGGATTTTTCCCGCTACGCGCCGGACGACACCCTGCCCGCCTTCGGCCTACTGCACCAGAGCGCACCGCTGAATAAACCAGTGATCCTGTCAAACTCTTTCGCGTTTGGCGGCAACAACGCCAGCCTTCTGCTGGGGAGAGTATGATGCACTACTTACCTCCCGGGGATTATCTTCCTCACGACACGCCGATGCTGCTGCTTGAGAGCGTGGAAAGCGTCACCGATGACCGCGCCGTTTGCAGCGTGACGGTGAACGAACGGGGCGTTCTGGCGCCGTTTCTGGACGCAGGCGGCAACCTGCCCGGCTGGTTTGCGCTGGAGCTGATGGCTCAGACCGTGGGCGTCTGGTCTGAATGGCACCGGATGCAAAAAGGGCTGCCGCACTGTGCGCTGGGTATGGTGCTGGGCGCGCGCGAGCTGGTGTGCGACGCAGGGCATTTTGCCGCAGGCAGCACGCTGATCATCACCATCGAACGTCTGATGCAGGATGAGCGCTTTGGCAGCTTCGAGTGCACCATTCATGCGGATAATATTTCCCTCGCCACGGGCCGCGTAAACACCTTCCAGCCGAGCGAGGAAGAATTAACCACACTTTTTAACCAGGGAACACCATCATGAGATCCGTACTGGTCACCGGCGCCAGCAAAGGCATTGGCCGCGCTATCGCCCTTCAGCTTGCGGCGGACGGTTTCACCGTCGGCGTGCATTACCATCGTGATGAAGCGGGCGCGCAGGAGACGCTGGAAGCGATTGTCCAGGCAGGCGGCGCGGGCCGTTTACTCACCTTTGACGTGGGCAACCGCGAGCAGTGCCGTACGGTGCTGGAACAGGCGATCGCTGACCACGGCGCGTGGTATGGCGTGGTCAGTAACGCCGGTATTACCCGCGACGGCGCATTTCCGGCGCTCAGCGACGATGACTGGGACAGCGTGATCCACACCAATCTCGACAGTTTTTATAACGTCATTCATCCCTGCATTATGCCGATGATCGGCACCCGCAAGGGCGGGCGGATCATCACCCTGTCGTCGGTGTCAGGCATTATGGGCAACCGTGGGCAGGTGAACTACAGCGCGGCGAAAGCCGGGATCATCGGCGCCACCAAAGCGCTCGCCACCGAGCTGGCAAAACGCAAAATCACCGTCAACTGCATCGCGCCGGGGCTGATTGATACCGGTATGATCGAGATGGATGAAGCCGCGCTGAACGCGGCGATGTCGATGATCCCGATGCAGCGTATGGGCCAGGCCGAGGAAGTGGCCGGGCTGGCGAGCTACCTGATGTCGGATAAAGCAGGCTATGTGACGCGACAGGTGATATCGATCAACGGAGGCATGCTATGACCCGCCGGGTAGTGATTACGGGCATGGGCGGCATCACCGCATTCGGCGAGGACTGGCCGACCATCTCGCGCCGTCTGCGCGAGTATGAAAATGCGGTGCGTACCATGACGGAGTGGCAGGCGTATGACGGCCTGCAAACCCTGCTCGCCGCGCCGATTGAAGATTTCACCCTCCCCGCTCACTATACCCGTAAGCGCATTCGCGCCATGGGCCGCGTGTCGCTGCTCTCAACCCGCGCCACCGAGCTGGCGCTGGAGCAGGCGGGCCTGATCGACGACGCGGTGCTGACCAACGGTCAGACCGGCATCGCCTACGGCTCGTCGACGGGCAGCACCGGACCGGTCAGCGAGTTTGCCTCCATGCTCACCGAAAAGCACACCCACAACATCACCGGCACCACCTACGTGCAGATGATGCCGCACACCACGGCGGTGAATACCGGACTGTTCTTTGGCCTGCGCGGACGGGTGATCCCCACCTCAAGCGCCTGTACCTCTGGCAGCCAGGCGATTGGCTACGCCTGGGAAGCGATTCGTCACGGCTACCAGACCGTGATGGTGGCAGGCGGCGCGGAAGAGCTGTGCCCGTCGGAAGCGGCGGTTTTCGATACCCTGTTTGCCACCAGCCAGCGTAACGACGCGCCCAAAACCACGCCGTCGCCGTTTGACGTTCAGCGCGATGGCCTGGTGATTGGCGAAGGGGCGGGCACGCTGGTGCTGGAAGCGCTGGATCACGCCAGAGCACGCGGGGCGACAATCTATGGTGAGATCGTGGGCTTTGCCACCAACTGCGATGCGGCGCACATCACCCAGCCCCAGCGTGAAACCATGCAGGTGTGTATGGAGCAGTCGCTGGCGATGGCGGGTCTTAGCCCGCAGGACATTGGCTACATTTCTGCCCACGGCACGGCAACCGATCGCGGGGATATCGCCGAGAGTCAGGCGACCGCCGCTATTTTCGGCGACAGCGTGCCCATCTCATCCTTAAAGAGCTATTTCGGCCATACCCTGGGTGCCTGCGGCGCGCTGGAAGCCTTGCTGAGTCTGCATATGATGCGGGAGGGCTGGTTCACGCCGACGCTCAATTTAAGACAACCGGATGAGCAATGCGGCGCTTTAGATTATATTATGGGGGAAACCCGCCCGATTGATTGCGAATTTATTCAGAGCAATAACTTTGCCTTTGGCGGCATTAATACCTCGATAATCATTAAACGCTGGGCGTAACTATGTACCAGTTTGTACTGGGGAAGATCTCCACCCTTAGCGCGGACCCGCTGGCGTCAACGCTCGCAGACATGGCACCTCAGGGTGCGCGATACGCTTCCTGGCTTGCAGGCCGGACGCTGCTCGCCAGAACTTTATCCCCCTCACCGCTTCCCGAGATAATCTACGGCGAGCAGGGAAAACCGGCCTTCGCTAACGGCCATCCGCTGTGGTTTAACCTGAGCCACAGCGGGGACGATATTGCCATGCTGATAAGCGATGAAGGCGAGGTTGGCTGCGATATCGAAGTGATCCGCCCGCGGGAGAACTGGCAGGCGCTGGCGAATGCCGTTTTCAGCCTCACCGAGCATGACGAGCTGGAGCGTGAAGCGCCGGAAGAACAGCTTTCCGCATTCTGGCGCATCTGGACGCGCAAAGAGGCGATCGTCAAACAGCGTGGCGGCAGCGCGTGGCAGATTGTCAGCATTGACAGCACCGCCCAGTCGCTCCCGGTCAGCCAGCTTCGCTTCGGCTCGCTGAGCCTGGCGGTCTGTACTCCTACGCCTTTCACCTTAACGGCGGAATCGGTGACTTACTCCGGTATTTCTGCAGCATAAAAAACGGCCATTCTGGTTAAAACCGAAATGGCCGTTGTGCATTTAACGCGTTGCTAAGCTTATTTTAAATTATCAGGAAAGTTTTTTGGCAACTCGCTGGCAGCACACGCAATAACGCTATCGTCATTCGCACCGCAGTCGCGTACAAAAGTAATCGTCGCAAATTCATCAATCACTTCGGTTGGATACGCTGGCCCGGCATCACGGTAGCTGTTCATCAGCGGAATGTGATCGTTCTGGAAGCAGACGGTTTTTTCCGGATTATTCATGACCCAGCGTGGGAAGAAGATGGTGCCGTGGAACAGGCGGTCGCCCAGGTTCACAATCAGGCTCACGTCGGTACCGGTTGGCTCCGTCCAGGAAATTTTATAGATGCTTTCCCCGACGCGGACAATGTAGGCCTGCTGATCTTTCACCCAACGATTGCCCACCAGACCGCTGTGAATACGGTAGTCGAGCGTGTTCTCGTTTTTAACGTAAATTTCGTAGTTCCAGCCATTGTCGTAGGTATATACCAGATGTTTGCCAACGAAGCCGCTTAAATCATGTTTGTCGAAGGTGCTCATAAGATGTCTCCTTTGTTTTGATGAGACGATCGTACCCCTTCAAAAAATGAATGAATAACGCTATGTTTGAATCAAATTCATCCAAAATTTAGATTAATCATGCACAAGACGACGCTCGAACAGTGGGCCTTGCTGGAAAGAGTCATCGAGGCTGGCAGCTTCGCTAAGGCGGCGGAAGAGACCCATCGCAGCCAGTCCTCGGTCAGCTATAACCTGTCGCTTTTGCAGGAGCGGCTGGGCGTAGCGCTCCTGATGACAGAGGGACGCCGTGCCGTGCTGACCCCGGCGGGTGAGCTGTTGCTGAATCAGGTTAAACCGCTGCTGAAAGCCTTCGCCTACGTTGAAACGCGCGCTGCAACCCTGCGCAGCGGGATGCGAACCCGTATCGACCTGATGGTAGACAGTATTTTTCCGCGCAGTCGGCTGTTCGCGATTTTGCGCCAGTTTCAGCAGCTGTACCCGCAAACGCAGGTGCGGCTTACCGAGGTGCTGGAAAACAGCCGCGCAGATGCGCTCAATGATGAGGCCGACGTGATGGTCTTAACCCGCCGCCAGGACATTACCGGCCTGGGCGAATGGCTGATGAATATCGATTTTGTTGCCGTCGCGCATCACGCGCACCCGCTGTTTGCGCTGGATACACCGCTTAACGACGAGATGCTTCGACCGTGGCCGCGCATTCAGATCGCAGACAGCCAGCCCACCGTTCGCCCCACCGGGGAGTCGTGGACATTCTCCACCATCGATGCCGCGATCGAAGCAGTGATGTATCAGGTTGGATATGGCTGGTTACCGGAAGAACGCATTCAGACCCCGCTCCAGCAGGGCATCCTCAAAATCCTGCCCCTCAGCCACGGTGTTCGACGCGCCACGCCGCTGCACCTCATCGTTAAACGCTCCCTCAGCCCGCTGGACGAGCAGGTTGAGACGCTGTTGCGCCTTTTTAAACAGGAGCCATCATCGTCAACTGCTACGCTTTAAGTTTTGAACCATAAAACGACAAGGAGTGAACGATGAAAATCGATTTAACGGGGAAAGTGGCGCTGGTGACCGCGTCCACCGGCGGTATTGGGTTTGCCATCGCCCGCGGACTGGCGGAGAGCGGTGCGGAAGTGATCGTCAACGGGCGCAGCGTCGACTCGGTGAACAAAGGCATTCAGGCGCTCCAGCAGGTGGTGCCAGGCGTACAGGTCCGTGCCGCCATCGCCGACCTGAGCTCGCAGGAGGGCGTTGACGAACTACTCAGGGTCGCCACGCACGTCGATATTCTGGTGAATAACGCCGGGATCTATGGCCAGCAGGATTTTTATTCCACCGACGACGAGACCTGGGAACGCTACTGGCAAACCAACGTGATGTCCGGCGTGCGCCTCTCCCGTGCCCTGCTGCCCGGTATGGTACAAAAAGGCTGGGGTCGGGTAGTGTTTATCTCGTCAGAATCGGCCTGCAATATTCCTGCGGATATGATCCACTATGGCGTGACAAAAACCGCCCAGCTCTCGCTGGCGCGCGGTCTGGCGAAGTTCGTGGCAGGCAGCGGCGTCACGGTGAACAGCGTGCTGCCGGGCCCGACAATGTCGGACGGTTTTGCCGCAATGATGAAAGACGAGATGGAGAGAACCGGCAAATCGCTGGAGCAGCTGGCGAAAGCGTTCGTGATGGAGAATCGCCCCAGCTCGGTTATTCAGCGCGCCGCAACGGTAGAAGAAGTGGCGAATATGGTGGTGTATGTCTGTTCCATGCAGGCCTCCGCGACTTCCGGCGCGGCGCTGCGCGTTGACGGTGGCGTGGTGGATGACATAGTTTGACCCGTCAGGCCACAGGTTCGAGAAAAAATGAGATCGGATAGAAGGACTGTGAAGGTAAAGCAGGTAAACTAGTGAACAGAATGTGTATTTCAGCTAAGACGTATTTATGACCAATATGATTGCCGACGAAGCCGTGGCGAAGTCCAGCGTGCTCTCTGTCTTTGACTTTGATGGTACGTTGACGCACCACGACAGTTTTATTCCGTTCCTGCGCTTTGCCTTTGGCAAGCGCTACTTTGCGGGTCGCCTGGTGCGCATGGCCCTGCCCACGCTGCACTGCGTGCGTCGCAAGCTGACGCGTGATGAGCTGAAAGAGGTGTTGATCAAAACCTTCCTGACGGGGGTGGATGAGCACTGGTTACGTCAGCAGGCAGAGGCCTTCTGTGAAAAATACTGGAACAAGCTGATGCGCCCGGAAGGGGTCATGGCTGTCGCCAACGAAGTTAATTCCGGTGCGGAAGTGACGATTTGCTCCGCCTCCCCGGCGCTGGTATTGCAGCCGTGGGCCGATAAGCTCGGCATTAAGCTGATTGGCACGCAGCTGGAAGTGAAAGACGGCAAGCTGACCGGGCGGATCACCGGCAACAACTGCCGCTGCGCGCAGAAAGTGGCGAGGCTGGAAAAGGTGTATGGCGATCTGAACGCATATCACCTGCGCGCCTGGGGCGACACGCGTGGCGACCACGAGCTGCTGGCGGCGGCGCAGGATCCGCACTGGCGCCATTTCCATCATCCGCGCAAGCGCCGAAACTCACCGATAATAAAGTAGCCTTTTGCCGGGTGGCGGTTGCACCTTACCCGGCCTACATCCCAATCGTAGGCCCGGTAAGCGAAGCGCCACCGGGCGATACATCAGGCCTCACGTTTCCCCGGGAACATCACGCTCGCAATAATCCCCAGCGCCAGAACCCCCAGCACCACAAACAGGCTTGCCGTGGCACCGATGTTATAACCGTGATGCCAGAAGTGATCGGTCGCATTCAGCCCCAGCTTGAACGCCACGAAGAACAGCAGTAACACTACCGCTTTCTCAAGATGCACCAGATACTGCTTCAGCGCTTCCAGCACGAAGTAGAGGGTACGCAGGCCGAGGATTGCGAACATCATGGCGCTGTAGATAATCAGCGGCTCGCGGCTGACGGCAATGATCGCGGGAACGGAGTCGAAGGCGAACATCACGTCGGACAGCTCTACCACCGCCACGCAGAGCAGCAGCGGCGTCGCGTAGCGCTTCGCCTTCTTCACGCGACCTACCATCACATCCTTGTTTTCAGGCTTCTCCAGCTCGGCGTCCACCTCTTTTTGGGTCAGGATAAACGCGTGGCTGCTGATTTTTGGCCAGACCGGATAGAAGCGTTTTACCAGGCGGTACGCCAGATGGTTGGAGTAATCCTCGACTTCATCACTCTCTTCATTGCGTTTCAGCATCATCACCGCCGTCCAGCCGACGACCAGCGCAAAAATCACCTCAACGTATGGCCCCAGGCTCAGCAGGCTGGTGCCGATGGCAACAAAAATACCGCGGAACACAATCGCCCCCAGCACGCCCCAGTAGAGCACGCGGTGACGATACTTATCCGGCACGCCGAACCAGGCGAAGATCGCCATCATCACAAACAGGTTGTCGACGGAGAGCACCTCTTCCAGTGCATAGCCGGTGAGGAACAGACTGGCCATCTCCGCGCCGTGGTGCACGTATAAGAAGCCAGCAAACGCCATCGCCATCATGACCCAGAAGATGGACCACATGGCCGCGCTTTTCAGCGAGATCGGTTTATCGTGACGGTGCATGAAGAGGTCGATAAACATCGCCCCAACGGCCATCACCACAAAGACAACAACGGTTTCCGTCGGGAAACCGAGATGAGCAGCAGACATAGACAACCCTTTTAAGAAGACAAAACACAACACCATGCAGGCTGGCGTAAACCAGAAGTGAGAATGGGGGAGCGTGTTATTCGCCTATACCCCACAAAACCGCAGCTCTTTGGCTGCGCAAGGTGTGTACTTTACCTCACAACGGGGGGTGGCGCATCTGTCGTTTAGGCTCACGAGGTAAAGCCCGTTAACTGTGAGTCACGTCTTATTTACATCATTTAAACCTTCCATTAACTGGATAAAAAGAAGGCGCCGACGCTATAGTGGTTTTGTTTAATAAAACAGAGTTGTACCTGATAAAACCAAGAACAGACCCTGCGAGGAACACATGACAGAACATATTCGTAATGGCACTGCCGCCACTGAGGACATAGAAAGAGAGACTATGCGCAAGGTGATCTGGCGTATCCTCCCGTTTCTGATAGTCAGTTATCTGGTCTCCATTATCGATCGCGGCAATATCGGCATGGCTTCGCTACAGATGAATGAGGATCTCGGTCTCAGCAAAGCGGCGTTTGGCTTCGCCAGTAGCCTCTATTTCGTGGCGTATTTTCTGTTTGAAGTTCCAAGCAATCTGGCAATGCAGAAAGTTGGCGCACGTCTGTGGATCCCCCGCATTATGATCAGCTGGGGGGTGGTATCCATGTGTATGGCACTGGTACAAAACACGACGTCGCTTTATATCGTGCGTTTTCTGCTGGGTGCCGCGGAGGCGGGCTTCTTCCCCGGCGTCGTACTCTTTCTGACCTGGTGGATCCCTTCCCGCTACCGTGCGCGAATTATCGCGTCCTTTATGGTCGCGATCCCGCTGGCCAATTTTATTGGCTCGCCGCTGTCCGGGTTGATTCTGTCGCTGGATGGATGGCTGGGTCTGCGCGGCTGGCATCTGCTGTTTATCATTGAAGGTTTACCCGCCGTCCTGCTGGGTATTGCCGCCTGGTTTGTTCTTCGCGATCGTCCGCACCAGGCTAACTGGCTTAACGCGGAACAGAAAAAATGGCTGGAAACGACGCTTGAAACCGAGCGTCAACAGCAAAAAAATATCGGACACCAGACGACATGGCAGTTGCTCAGGCATCGTCAAATCTGGCTGCTGGCGCTGATTTACGCAGGCGCGTCATCAGCGGGCACCACCATCAGCGTCTGGTCACCGCAGCTGCTGAAATCGTTCCACCTGGATAATCTGGAGACGGGTCTGTTCAACGCCATTCCTTACGGTCTGGCATCCGTACTGATGATTGTGTGGGGACGCAGTTCGGACCGAACCAACGAACGCCGCTGGCATACCGCTCTGACCCTTTTCATTATTGCCGCAGGCGTATTTGCCGCCTTTGTCAGCGTCTCTCTTTCCGCCACCATTGTTATCCTGAGCATCATGCTGATAGGGGCGTATTCAATGAAGGGGCCTTTCTGGGCGCTGGCGTCAGGCTGGATGAGCAGCACGTCGGCGGCTGCGGGCCTGGCTGCAATTGGCGCCATCGCTAACCTTATCGGCGGTGCGGTGATGGTCAACGCTTACGGTATTATCAACGAACGGACGGGTAACCACACGCTGGCCATGCTTCCTCTGGCGGCGTTATGCGTCACGGGGGGTATCGCGGTATTGGTGATGGGACGCCAGGCCCGCAATGCTCAGTTGCATGAAAAGCAGGTCACCCATTAGACATAACAAAAGCGGGACGCACGTCCCGCTTTATGCTTAGAGACTCTCTTCCGCAGTATCCTGCGTTTCCCCATAAAACTGCTGGCAAAAAGGCTTACTGGCCCCCATTTTCTGTGACAGGCGGCTGGCGGTGGCATGCATTAGCTGGCTGATCCCCTGTTCACGGCGATCTTCAATCAGTCTGGAGATGGGCCCGGTCAACGCCAGCGCCGCAATCAGCTTGTCATTGACGCCGAAGACGGGCATTGCGAACGCCGCAGTATGCGGGTCACGGGCGCCTGCGGTATAGAGCGGAACAGCGGGCTCCCCCTCTGGCAGCGCGTCATTAAGGCCCCAGTGGCGAAGCACTTTACTGATGGCAGAATCGTCCAGCGGAAACTGAGTACCCGGCAGATTGCTGTGACGCAACCCGTGCGATGCTTCTGCCCGGAACAGGCACAGACGTTGCCCGCCTTCTAACACATACCAGCTGGCGCTCTCCTGAGAGGCCTGTGATAAAGCCTGAAGCTCAGGCTGCACCACCCGGGAAAGATGGAAAGATTGTTCATAAAGTTTGCCAAGGTAAAGCAGACGTGGGCCAAGCGCATAATTGCCGTCATCATGCCTGACGACATAGTTCATTCGCTCAAGCGAATTCATTAACCGGTAAACCGTGGTTTTGTGATAACCCGATAGCTGCGCCAGCGCGGTCAGCGTCAGGCTCTCATCGCCGGGACGGAAGCAATCCAGTAAAGCCAGCGCCTTTTCGACCGCTACAACGCCTTCGTTACCCATCATCATCTCCTTTTCTGCTCGGCAGTGAGTGTACCTCAATTTTTGTGAGTCACTTCGTGTTTACATCACAAACGCCATCGCAGATCTGGCTAATGGGAAAGTAACACCGCTATAGTTGTTTTGTATTGTACACCTGCATTGTACACAGTAAAACAATATGGAGGCATATATGTCCGTTTCTGAAAAATCATTGATTAATCGTCAGGTCGAACGCGTATCGGCTGAACAGGTTCACCAGGCTGCCGAGTATCAGGCCGCCATTCTGGCGGATGTTGCCGGTCGCCGCGGTACACTCCATGGTCGTATCAAACCGCTCGCGCCTCACATGGCCGTTGCGGGCCCGGCAGTCACCGTGGAGGTGCGCCCGGGAGATAATCTGGCCATCCATGCCGCAATGGCCGTAGCACAGCCTGGCGATGTGTTGGTTGTTGACGGGAAAGGCGACCTGACCTGTGCGCTGCTCGGTGAGATTATGGCGACGCAGGCCCAGGCAAGCGGTATTGCGGGCATCATCATTGACGGGGCGGTACGTGATGCCGATACCCTGAGTAAAGGGCACTACCCCGTCTTCGCCGCCGGTCTTAACCCCTGTGGCCCGACAAAATCCATTCCTGGCCGGGTTAATCACCCCATCTCTATCGCTGGTGCAACGGTACGAGCCGGAGATCTGGTGGTCGCGGATATCGACGGCGTGGTGGTGATCCCGCGTGATGAAGTGCAGGCCGTTATCGCCATGGCCAAAGGGAAACTCGAAACAGAGACCCGACGTCTTGCTGCTATTCGTGAGGGCGATTTACGTCCACACTGGCTTAACAACGCGCTGCGTAAGGCAGGCATGTTATCTGACGGGGAGACGCTGTAATGGAAGACAAACGCGTTGTACTGGTCACGGGATGCGACCTGGCGGACCAGGCTGTCAACATGCTGCGAGACTTTGACGTGGTGTATGCCGGTCACCAGCCCACAGAAGATCAGCTGGTTACGCTGTGCGAACGGCACAATCCTGTGGCCATCCTGGTGCGTTACGGCAAAATAACCGCAAGGATCATGGATGCAGCCCCTGCATTACAGGTTATATCGAAACACGGAAGCGGCATTGACGTGATAGACCAGCCAGCGGCAGCGGCGCGTAATATCGCCGTTCGTTCCGCCCCCGGCGCCAATGCGGCAGCGGTTGCAGAACATACCTGGGCATTGATTCTTGCCTGTGCCAAATCGGTGGTCACCCTTGATAAACGCCTGCGCGACGGGCACTGGGATAAAGCCACGCACAAATCGATCGAGCTGGAAGGCATGACGCTGGGGCTTATCGGTCTGGGGGCGATTGGCTCGCGGGTTGCGCTGGTGGGGCAGGCATTCGGCATGCAGATTGTGGCGTATGATCCTTACGCTAAAACGATGCCATCTGGTTGTGAACGGGCAAACACCTTACCCGACCTTTTATCCCGTGCCGATGTTATCTCATTGCATTGTCCGCTCACTGACGACAACAGAGGAATGATCAACGCAGACACGCTCGCGCACTGTAAACGTAACGCGATTCTGGTGAACACAGCGCGCGGCGGGTTAATTAACGATGAAGCCCTGTTACACGCGCTGAAGGATGGAACCTTGCACAGCGCGGCACTCGACAGCTTTAACAGCGAGCCACTGACCGCCCCGAACCTGTGGCAGACCGTCGATAACGTCATCATTTCGCCGCATATTGGCGGCGTCAGCGCAGCGTCATACATCAAGATGGGAACCGTGGCCGCCAGCAATATTCTGGACGTTGTACACCTGACTGACGTCGCCGTCAGCCCCTAAAATGCAATGATGAATGACCGCGCCCGCTTGTCATTTACCCTCAGCTGTGTAGAGACATTAAAGTTGTATCCTTTAACCTGAAAAAGACTTTAAAGTTGTAAAGTTTTAAAAAAACACATACAAAACATGATGCTAAGTGTGTATCACACGCTGTTCCAACATTATGCCTTGATGTTCTTGCAGGAACTGCAATTTACAGGAGGAAAAAGGTGTTTTTGTAGTTATCTGGCGTTACGTGACAGTGTTGGTCAGATACTTCCACCTCTTCAGAGTTAAAGTTTGATATATGGGAAAAAAAACGCTCCCGGACGGGAGCGTAAGCCAGTGACTTCGGCGTCAAATGAGGGTCTAACAAGTGGAGCTGCGGGTTAATTCTGGGTGATCTGACTGCGATGCTTATCAGCCTGCTGCTGGTGAACAACGGAAGACTGACCATTATTCGCCTTCTCATGTACAGCTGCGGCCTTCTCATGCTCGCTCATTTCAGAAAATGACTTTGCTGTTTCGTTGGTAGCTCCGGGTTTAGCTTTCATCATTTTTTTATGCATTTCAGCCATGTCCTGGTGGGCAGCAGAATTGCTGTTTTGCATCATGTCATGGGACATTGCGGCCTGATCGTGACTGCTCATATCCATCATTGTCATGCTGTCTCCCTGAATTGCACTTTTTTCAGCAGATGACTGCATCTGGTGGGCAGGTGCCTGTGCATTATTTACCTGGTCATGCATGTTCATTGTCTCTGCAGCCATGGCAGATGAAGCGGCAGCCATAATGGCAACAAATGATACGAGAATCTTTTTCATGGTTGGGTCTCCGGTGTTTACATACCCAAACAATCAATGGCTTATAACAGAGAAAGCAGTTGATCTCAGGGCGGGTTAATCATCACTCCAGGAACCAGGTGATTGTGTTATCACGCTGCTCCTGATTTATGAATAATTATAAAAAACCGCCTCTGTTTATCGCGTGACTGAATGATGACAATTTTGTCACCTTCCAGGTTTCTCCTGAACAACGGGATTAATCCATTAACAGGCGCACTTTGAACACAATTTCACGCCCCTGCTGTTCTGCTGACAGCTCGCCGCCGTGAGCATGAATGATCGACCTTGTAATTGATAATCCCAGCCCCGCGCCTTCCGTGTTGTAGAACCTTGATGAGTCTGCGCGATAGAACCGGTCAAACAAACGTTCCAGATTAGCGGGAACCTGGCCGGACATCGTATTCGTAATCATCACGTTCACACAGTCACTGTCACGCTCAAGGTGTATCGCTGTACAGGTGTTATCGGGAGAATACTTGATTGCATTGGAAAGCAGGTTACTGAAAGCACGTCGGAGCATATCGCTGTCTCCGGCAACAACGCCCTCTCCTTCAACCGTGATTGTCTTTCCTGTTTCGTCTGCCAGGGGCTCGAACAACTCACGTAATTCATTCAGTTCGGCTGCCAGATCCACATCATGTTTATCCAGCCGCAGCAGACCATGCTCTGAACGTGCCAGAAAAAGCATGTCACTGGTCATTCGTGACAACCTTTTCAGTTCTTCCAGGTTAGCGAATAAAATTTCGCGGTAATGCGAAACATCCCTTTCCTTAGCCAGTGCAAACTGCGTCTGCATCATCAGATTACTGACTGGTGTGCGCAGCTCATGCGCGATGTCAGACGAGAAATCTGACAGTTTCCGGAATGCCCCCTCCAGGCGATCAAACATATTATTGAACTCCTGCATGGTCTCAGAGATTTCCGGCGGAGCCAGATCGGGATTTAGACGCTGATCCAGGCTGTGTACGGTCATGGAGGAAGCCAGACTGGTCATTTCCCGTAGCGGTTTCAGACCAATACGTGTGGTCAGCCAGCCCAGAAAAACAGAAATAAAGACCAGACCGATATTGAACCAGAACAGCCAGGTACTGAGTTTGTCCATAAACAGGGTGTGATACCCAGTATCCGTGGCAACCGTAATGATGTCATGTTTGCTTTTACCCTGTTCCGGCGTCACGGCAACCCGCCGCGAGATACTGCGGTACACGGTGTTATTTTCTTCCGTCTGGATCATATAGTCGAGAATATCACCCGACTTATTAAGCAGGACCGCTGGAACAACAGAATTTTTGGCATAGAGTTCAACAATTTTTTCATTTTCCATGTTTTTTATAGAAATGAATAAGCCATTGTGCCCCACCATCGCATCGTTTATTTTTTCTGATAATGACTTAATATCCGTTTTGTTCCTGAACGTCTCTGTTTTAAGAAACTCTTCGGTGAGCTGAAGTTTACCTGTCAGAAAATCGCGGTCCTGATTATCGAAATAGCCATTAAGGGTGCTAATCAGGATAAAACTTGATAACCACCATACCGTAAGCATCACCGCAGAAAAAATCAGGCTCAGGCGTGTGGTCAGGGAAATTTTGAACCTCACTCTTCTCTGATCTCCAGGACATATCCGGCACCGCGAACGGTATGGATCAGTTTTGGCTCAAAGTCATCATCAATTTTACTTCTCAGACGTCTCACGGCGACATCAATCACATTCGTATCACTGTCAAAATTCATGTTCCAGACCAGGGACGAGATAAGACTCCTGGGTAACACTTCTCCGGTGCGTTGCAGCAGCAACTCAAGCAGAACGTATTCTTTACCGGTGAGATGGATCTTCTTCCCCGAACGGATCACGGTCCGGCGCACCATATCAACGGTCATATCGGCGATGGTGCAGACTGTTGCGGCCTGCGAGCGTGCCCGGCGCAGTAGGGTTCTTACACGTGCAACCAGCTCCGTAAAATCAAAGGGCTTAATCAGGTAGTCATCTGCGCCAAGCTCCAGTCCTTTCACTTTGTCCCGCACGTTGTCCTTTGCGGTTAAAAACAGGACCGGTTCTTCGTGCCCGGACTCCCTCAGTGCGCTGATGATTTGCCACCCGTCGAGGAAAGGCAGCATCACGTCCAGTATTATCAAATCATACTGTCCCTTCGACGCGGCCCCGAGACCATCGCGGCCATTATTAAAGAGATCGGCCTGATAGCCTTCCTCAACCAGTCCCTGCTGCAGGTAACGACCTGTTTTTTGTTCGTCTTCAACGATTAAAATACGCTGCATGGTCAACTCGCTGATATGAAAGTAAAAATCTCACGCATGAGCTTTGGCTGTCCCCTAGCTGACCTGAGACGGAGCAAGCATTCCGAGCCACGCTACGGCGCCCAGAATGATAATCGCAACAACGAATTCTGTCAGGATGCTGTTTCGCATCAGGGCAACGCTGCGATCATAATTCCCTTCCCTGACCATAACTTCAAGCCGGGGACCCAGGTGAAACCGGTTTGCTGCAGCCAGAAGAAGCATCAGAACAAACAGAGCCGTCTTGGCAAGCAATATCCTCCCCCAGGAACTGTTGAATAAGGGAGTTAAGTTACCCTCAGCAATATACAGATAGTTGACCAGCGCACTCAGGATCAGGGCTACAACAATCACCGTTCCTGCCGTGGCAAATTTTGCCAGGGAGTCAGATATCACAATGACGCTCTGTGCATTATGCTCGTTTCTGCGCATCAGCAGGATAGCAAATGCAACCAGAGCACCTGTCCAGGCACCTGCAGCGCCGAGATGGGTCAGATCGCTCAGTAAATGGAGATAGTAATGCAGACCGTCATGCATAACGGCGTGTCCTCCCCAGGCAAGTGTAGCCAGCGCCACGCCCCCACTCATCGTCATCAGCAGGCAGGACAATACTCTCTTATTAGTGTAAAGGAACAAAGCACCGAGTGTGGTAAACAGGGCACAGAGCCTGACAATCCAGCTAATACCCACATCAGTTTCTTCTATCACCATCTCGATAACATGGATGGATAATTCTCTGAGGTCAGTTACTCCACTCATGGCATTAGATACCAGGAGCATATTAATGCCAGTAAGAATGATGCCTGTAACAACAGCAAAAGTTATAAACGACCTGAAATTAGTCAGGTTATAGGTTTCATGTCTGACACCGCTTATTCCATATATCTGAAAAAATGGCAATCCAAATATTACCATCAAATCCAGATAAAGAAGAAAACGAATAACAATCATAATCAGGTCGTTCATAATATTACTTCACTGTAAAGGTGTAATTACCGGTAATAGGGTGCGTATCTGAAGAAACCGCGCGCCAGTCAACACGATAAGTGCCAGCGGGTAAAGGCTCTCGCGGAATAATGACCATCGATTTAGGGTCAGCGCCTGGCGCCACTTTTGCCGCGACCGGCATCGGAGAATGTGATGACATGCCTTTCATACCCGTCATCGTTAATTTTGCACCTGAGAATTTCACGGTCAGATTTTCCGAGAAATTAAGCTGAATCTTTTCCGGGGCCGCTACGGCTGAATCAGCCTGTGGCACAGAGCTTTTTAATTCCGGATGGGCCATAGCAGAGAAAGCAACGCCCATAACGAGGCCACCTGTAAGAATGGCTTTATTTAAAATCGACATTTTATTTACCTGTTTAGTTGAGTGTTTTATATCAGTGCGTTAAAACCAGATTCTGGCTCCCGCCAGGAATACTACCTGATGGTCTTTCTCACCTTCTCTTTTCGCCATATCGGATGTTTTCCCGTAAAGTTGATTCCAGGAAACGCCTATATAGGGTGCAAACTCACGGCGTATTTCATAGCGCAGCCGGAGCCCCAGCTCTGTGTCAGTCAGTCCCCTGCCGCGACCCCGCGATTCATCATCCTGACTGTAGAAATTCACCTCATAGGATGGCTGGAGTATGAGCCGGTTAGTCAGTAAAACGTCGTATTCTCCTCCCAGACGAAGGGCTGCTTTTCCGCCATTACTGACAAAACCCGTAATTTCAGACTCAAAATTATAGAGTGCCAGCCCCTGAAAACCGACAGCAGCCCAGGTCCGGGCAGAAGCAGGTCTGAAATCCTGCCTGACACCCGCAACCAAATCCCACCATGGGCCAACCGCATGTCCCCAGAGTAACTGCGCTTCAGCCGCCTCCGTTTCCCCATTGCTTCGTTCACCTTCACTCTTTAGCCAAATCCGATCTGTGTCGCCTCCAATCCAGCTGTTAACACTCCAGCTGAAATTGTTGGTGTTATCCGACCGTTGCCATTCCAGTTGATCCAGCAGAACCAGATAATTAATCGCACTGTCGTGAATCGCATGCCCCTGTAAATTGCCGAATGCAGCCTTCCGGTCGGCATCGGTAACAGGCGGAATTGGCGTTCTGCTCTCAGTTACAATGGGCTCCATTGACGTCATCTCAGTGAAATTCTCATCTGCTGGCATCTGCATGGCAGACATGTCGTGCCCGGCGTGGGGATCTGCAGAGACGGAGCCCGCCGCAATAGAAAGCTGTGAGGTAAACAAACCGGCGACCAGAACAGGTATGGCCTTCAAATTTCTCTTCATTCGCATCATTCCTCCACCCGGACTTCACGAAACATTCCCATTTCCATGTGATAGAGCAAATGGCAGTGATACGCCCAGCGGCCAAGCGCATCTGCTGTCACTCTGTAACTGCGTTTTGTACCAGGGGGAACATCTATTGTGTGTTTACGAACCATGAAATTACCGTTTTCATCTTCCAGATCGCTCCACATACCATGCAGGTGAATGGGGTGAGTCATCATGGTATCGTTGATCAGCGTGATCCTGAGCCGCTCACCGTATTTCAGCAGCACCGGTGCGGCATCTGAAAACTTGATTCCGTTAAATGACCAGGCAAACTTTTCCATGTGGCCGGTTAAATGCAGTTCTATGGTACGGCCAGGTTCACGTCCGTCAGGATCCTCAAAGCGGCTTTTCAAATCCGCGTACGTGAGAACCTTTCTTCCGTTATTTCGAAGACCAATACCCGGATCATTTAACTTCGGAGAGACGCTCATCGCCTGCATATCAACCAGTGGGTTATCCGTTTCTGACGCAGGATGACTTTGCATACCCGGCATTCCGGCCATCCGGGAATGATCCATACCGGCCATGCTGCTGTGATCCATGGGCGCGGAGGATGTCCCGCTATCCGGAAGGTCAGCACCGTCCATAGACATCATCTCTCCGCTGTTATCCATGCCTCCCATCTGGCTGTGGTCCATTCCTGCCATATCATGTCCCATTCCCCCCATACCCATATCTTCCATGGTCAACAGAGGACGGGGATCGAGGGGGGGAACGGCAGCACTTAACCCCTCTCTCGTGGCCAGTGTCCCTCGAGCGTAACCGGTCCTGTCCATGGATTGTGCGAAGATGGTATAGGCCTCACCCTGAGGCTCCACAATGACATCATAGGTTTCGGCAACGGCAATCCTGAATTCGTCAACGGTAACCGGGTTTACATACTGGCCATCTGCAGCCACGACCGTCATTTTCAGCCCGGGGATACGGATATCGAAATAGGTCATTGCCGAGCCGTTGATAAACCGTAAGCGTATCTTTTCACCGGGACGGAACAGTCCGGTCCAGTTTTTCAGCGGGGCCTGCCCGTTCATGAGATAGGTGTAGGTGTAGCCACTGACATCCGCGAGGTCAGTCGGATTCATTTTCATTTCAGCCCACATTTTCCGATCGGCAATGGTGGCTGACAGCCCCCTGGTATTCACGTCGCGGAAAAAAGAGCCAACGGTTGGTTTATTGAAATTGTAGTAATCCGACTGTTTTTTTAATTTTTTCAGCAGGCTGTGAGGATTTTCATCGGTCCAGTCAGACAACATGACCACATGCTCACGATCGTAAGTAAACGGTTCTGGCTCCCCGGCATCGATGATAATGGCACCGTATACCCCCTCCTGTTCCTGCAGACCGGAATGGCTGTGGTACCAGTAAGTCCCGTTCTGCTTAACCTTAAAGGTGTAAACGTAGGTATCATCAGGCTCTATGCCCATAAAACTCAGCCCCGGAACACCATCCATATTGGCCGGAAGAATAATGCCGTGCCAGTGAATGGACGTCTGTTCATTAAGACGGTTTTTGACCTTCAGGGTAATGGTGTCACCTTCTTTCCAGCGAAGAACGGGCCCCGGCAGGCCTCCATTGATTGTTTTGGCCTGACGCTCACTGCCCGTGATATTGACGGCCGTTTCACCAATGGTCAGGTCAAACTGAGTACCCTGCAGGGATGCGGCAACTGGCAGGCTCAGACTGGAACGCGCATTGAAACTCCATACGCCAAGACTTCCGGCTACGCCAGAGAGGGTTAACCCCTTCAGGAAAGTTCGTCGAGACGTTTTCAACAGCATGCGCATTCCCTTATTTAAAGTATGGTTACTGACAGAATTCGAGAACCGATTTAAATTAAATTACTGGTTCATCCACTTACAATGAAATGAATCTAGCACACCTTAAGAAACAAATTCATTACAATCGTGTAATGTACATAGCTGTATTACATTTACGTCATCTTCCCCACAGGTTGATTATTTTTATATATGATCATAAGGACATCTTTTATGTACCTCAGAAGGTAATTACACATGAATATATTAATCACGACCACTGCGTTTACAGCTTTATTTTGTGGGGCAGCTTTTGCTCAGTCCAGTGATATTGCCCATGAAGCACATCGATTTGTTAATAATGCCTCAGCCGTCAGTCATGTGAATTCCTCGACGCATGAAAACTTACCGGACAGGGTTAATAAAAACAACACGCCCTCATTCTCTGAAATGAATGAACATGAAAGGGCCATTGTTGCTCATTCATTTATGAACAACAGCGCGTCCTATGCGCATCAGAAAATGATTGAGGAACATAAAAAAATGCTGTCCGGCAGTGATGCAAATTCAAAGACCTCGTCTTCTTCTTTTAACGAACTGAATGCCGGAGAAAAAGCCGCTCTCGTGCATGAGCAGGTCAATAATGCCGGTGCGGAAGCACATCAGACGCAGGCAAGAAAGCTTCGCGGGCTGTATTCGACCAGGTAACTGCAGGCGGGTTAGTGCTTAGCGTCAGGTGCGCAGCAGGGCTTTACTGACGGGTTACGTAGCAGGACATGAGCCCCATATTGCTCTGCCGTAACCTGTTTCAGTCCCGTTAATCATCACCGTCGGGCTGGTCATACAGTTCCCAGAGCTTCAGGAGCAAACGGGAAACAAGATATGTTACAAAAATGACGACCATCAACGGTGCTCCCGATTAACTGACAGATGACACGCCTCCTGAAAACCCCTAGCATACGCCGCAGTGTTCATGCTAACGGCGAATTCCAGTAAATGTATTCTACCGATGTCGTAAAAGAAAATGCCTACCTTTCAGCCACCCGCTCGGGGCTGGAATCGAACGAGATCGCTACTCTTCAGCGCTCCTTGCCTTCCCGGTTTAATCTGCGGCATTTGAAAAAAAATGAATCATTAAAACTCGTACTGCAAAAGAAAGCGGGAAAATCACGTGTCGTGGCCTATAAATTTACGTCCGGTTCATTTAATTACACGGCGTATCGTATATCAGATAAAAAGTTCTATAACCTTTCCGATACTTCCGGGAAAGGCAGTCTCGATTATCCGTTACCGGCCACAGCAAGACTCAGTTCGCCTTTCAATCCTGCAAGACTTAACCCGGTATCGGGAAAAGTGAGTCCCCATAATGGCATTGATTATTCCATGCCCATGAACACGAAAATAGTCAGCGTCATCGACGGAAAAATCACCCGGGCCGAACACAACAGTACCATGGGATATTTTGTTGAAGTAACGGGAAAAGCCGGTGTTAAAACTCGCTATCTCCACCTCAATAAAATACTCGTTACTAAAGGGGCCAGGGTTACACGGGGAGGTGCTATTGCGTTATCCGGTAACAGCGGACGTTCATCCGGTCCTCATCTGCATTACGAGCTGGTCATCAATAACAACCCTGTTAACTCTCTGGCGTTCCGGGCAGCGGCACCCGCTGATAACAAACTCGAACAGCATGCCTTTGCGCATGCCAGAGACTACGAACGATACCTGGACTGATAACGGGACCGCGACGCGGCCCCGTCTGCCGGATTAATTTTTTTTATCGTTTTCACTTCCGTGATGTTGATGATCTCCATGCCCTCCGTGGCCGTGGAAAAGATGCATTAGCGGGCAGACCAGCAATAACAGATATGGCCAGTAACCTGCCACATGTGACCAGTGTTCGCGCAGGAGGGCAAATGCCGCGATCGCGGCGACAGCAATAAGCGCATAGGTGGTACTTTTCATACTGGACTCCTTCTGTTCGTAACTGACCCTTCACTCAGTGTTATTTCCCGAGCCTGACACTTTTCAGACGCAACGCATTCACAATGACGCTGACGGAGGAAAGAGCCATGGCCGCCGCCGCAATAACTGGCGACAGCAGTATTCCATACACAGGATAAAGCAGACCTGCAGCCACAGGCACGCCAAGTGCGTTGTAGATAAATGCAAAAAACAGATTCTGACGGATATTTTTCATGGTGATCTCTGACAGATGACGGGCCCTGTTCAGTATCATCAAGTCGCCTTTGAGAAGGGTGACTCCGGCACTTTCAATTGCCACATCTGTACCCGTTCCCATGGCTATACCCACGTCAGCCGCTGCCAGCGCCGGGGCATCATTCACACCGTCTCCGGCCATCGCAACCACATGGCCAGACTCTTTCAGTCGGGTTATCACTGCTTTTTTGCCATCCGGCAGAATTCCGGCTTCAACCTCATCTATTCCCAGTTTCCGTGCGACTGCTTCAGCAGTAAGCTGGTTATCCCCGGTGAGCATAACGATGCGGATCCCCGCCTGACGCAAAGCTTTAAGCGCATCCGGCGTGGTTGTTTTCACGGGATCCGAGATAGCTATCAGGCCTGCAAGGTCCCCGTCTGTGGCCACATAGATAACGGTAGCGCCTTCCATCCGCAACGTATCCGCAACGGCCTTTTGATTATCAATAACTATACTGTTTTCCTGCATAGCCAGTTCATTACCAATAACAACCCGTTGACCTTCGACATCGCCTGAGACACCTTTACCCGACGGTGCATCGAAATGAGTGACTGCGGGTATTGCGATCCCCTTTTCCTGTGCTGCTTTAACTACTGCCATACCCAGCGGATGCTGCGAGCCTTTTTCCACTGCGGCTGTTACACGCAAAAGAGATGTTTCCCCACCCGGATTGAGACTGATAATCCCTGTCACCGTAGGCGAACCTTCCGTGAGCGTGCCTGTTTTGTCGACAACCAGCGTGTCCACTTTTTCAAGACGCTCAAGGGCTTCGGCATTCCTGATTAACACCCCGGCCTGGGCTCCTTTGCCCACCCCCACCATTATCGACATCGGCGTGGCCAGCCCCAGCGCGCAGGGACAGGCAATAATCAGGACCGACACAGCCGCAATGAGACCGTGCGCCATCCTGGGCTCGGGCCCCCAGACAGACCAGATCACGAAAGCAACAACCGCGATAAGTATCACCAGAGGAACAAACCAGCCTGAAACGCTGTCAGCCATTCTCTGGATGGGGGCACGCGAACGCTGTGCATCAGCGACCATCTGAACAATTCGTGAGAGCATTGTTTCATCACCGACTTTCTCTGCACGGATGATGAGACTCCCTGTCTGATTAATGGTCCCCCCGATGACAGGGTCACCCTCCGTTTTGGTAACCGGCATAGATTCCCCGGTCACCATCGATTCATCAACGGTTGTTTTGCCTTCGATCACGATACCGTCGACCGGAATACTCTCTCCAGATCTGATGCGGAGCTTATCGCCAGGCAGGACATCTTCCGCATTAATATCCGTTTCATGACCGTCATGATCCAGCCGTCTGGCGGTTTTGGGGGCAAGGTTCAGAAGCGCAGTAATGGCGCCTGAGGTTTGTTCCCGTGCCCGCAGCTCAAGAACCTGTCCCAGCAGAACAAGCACCGTAATAACTGCTGCGGCTTCAAAATAAACGGCCACCAGGCCATCCATGTTTCTGAACGATGCAGGAAACCAGGAGGGGAAGACGGTTGCAATGACGCTGTAAACCCAGGCTACGCCGGTCCCCATTGCAACAAGGGTAAACATATTCAGGGAGCGGTTACGTAACGACATTCCGGCCCGGGCGAAGAATGGCCAGCCACACCACAACACGACAGGGGAGGCCAGAAGCAGCTGCAGCCATGTGTTGTACTGTGGCGGTACTGTATTCCTCAACTCGGGAAACAGATGAGATCCCATTTCGAGTACCAGAACCGGAAACGCCAGCAACAACCCCAGCCAGAAGCGTCTTGTCATGTCGTGAAGTTCATCACTCGGCCCCGTGGATGCCGTAGCTACGAGCGGCTCCAGTGCCATTCCACAGACAGGACAGCTTCCGGGACCACTGCGGCGTATCTCCGGGTGCATCGGACATGTCCACACACCTTCAGAATTCTCTTTTTCCGCCTGGTGGTGAGGCTGTTTTATCTGATCAGGGCTGACTTCGTGATGATCGTGGTGATGGTGATGGGAATGTTCACTGGCATCTTCGGTAAGATAACGATCGGGATGGGCTTTAAATTTACTCTCACAGCTGGCGGAGCAGAAATAAAGTTGATGGTCCTGGTATCGAATGCTGCTGTGCGCCCTGTCGGGCAGGATGGCCATCCCGCACACGGGATCTCTCACCTTATGCAATACGTGGCCCTCGTCCGGGGATAATGTCTGCTCAGAAGCAGTCTGGTTGTTGTGTTGCACTGCATTGTCATTTTTCACAGTAACTCTCCTTATGCATACCGAAGCATCTTCTGTCTTCAGGGTATGTCATGGATGCGATTACCACGAATATCGCCGGCACAGGAGTGCCTGCTACCGGCGTCCCGTTATCAGCCGTTCCGCTGACTATTCGATTCGCTGGAAGACTTTTTTACTTCCATCCGGTGAGAATGCGATAACATCGTAAGCCTCTTTTCGGGCTCCCATCTCCATTCCAGGACTTCCTGCTGGCATACCGGGGGTGGCGAGACCGTATATACCTGAACCAGACTGCATTGCCTTATGTATCGTTGTCGCAGGCACATGGCCTTCAATGATCAAATTACCGGCAACCGCGGAATGACAACTTCGCAGTCCTGCAGGAATAGCATGCTTTTCTTTCAGGGCTGACAGCGCCTGATCATTCATGACGTGAGTTCGTACTTCAAACCCGTCTTTTTCCATCGCCTTGCCCCACAGGGAACAACAGCCACAGTTTTCAGATTTGTACATATCAATCACTTTTTCACTCGCCATCGCGGGCAGTGAAAGGCCGAGAGCCAGCGCCATCAGAACCACTTTTTTCATACTCACCTCTGTATATTATCGATTTAAACCCTGACGTCAGGGTGAATCAGTAAAGAAGGACACCCACAGGGGGTGCCCTTTCAGGTTCAGGACACGCTTTTTTTATGTCTGCGCAGCCAGATTAATTTGTAGGCGGCAGGAATAATGAACAGGGACAGCAGCGGAGCCGTGATCATCCCACCAATCATGGGTGCCGCGATACGGCTCATGACTTCTGAACCTGCACCGGTTCCCCAGAGTATTGGCAGCAGACCCGCAATGATCACCGCCACGGTCATGGCTTTCGGCCGGACACGCAGTACGGCACCATGATAGAGGGCTTCATCAAGGCCTTCCGGTGTGAACGTCTCTTTACGGGACAATTCCGGGTGCGCTTCAATGGCATGACGCAGATACATCAGCATGACCACGCCAAACTCTGCTGCCACCCCGGCCAGAGCGATAAACCCCGTTCCGGTTGCGACAGACATATGGAAGCCCTGCCAGTACAGGAACCATATCCCGCCAACCAGGGCGAACGGCAGGCTCATCAGGATCAGCAGGGCTTCATCAACCCGGCGGAATGCCAGATACAACAGGATGAAGATGATCATCACCGTCATCGGCACCATCAGCTTCAGTTTCTTGTTGGCATGCTCAAGCAGTTCAAACTGTCCGGAGAATGACACGCTGGTACCCGGTCTCAGTTTCACTTTCTGACTGATCGCCGTTTTAATGTCATTAACCACCGACACCATATCCCTGCCGCGCGCGTCAATGTAAATCCAGCTGGCTGGACGGGCATTTTCCGTTTTCAGCATAGTCGGCCCGGAAACGACCTTAATATCCGCAACATCGCCCAGCGTGATCTGCTGCTTCATCGGGGTCAGGATCGGCATCTGTTTCAGGGCCTGCGGGCTGTTCCGGTAATCCTGCGGATAGCGGATATTAATCGGGTACCGGGCCACGCCTTCAACCGTTTCCCCTACCGTCGCGCCGCCGATGGCTGATGAGATGAACAGCTGCACATCGCCCACCGTCATTCCGTAGCGGGAGGCTTTTTCCCGGTTGATATCCACATCAATGTAGCGCCCGCCTTCCAGTCGCTCTGCGAGAGCAGACACTACGCCGGGTACGGTTTTGGCGACCGCTTCGATACTCTGCGCCGTTGCATCGATATCGGACAGAACCGTTCCGGACACCTTGATACCTATCGGGCTTTTGATCCCGGTTGAGAGCATATCAATACGGTTACGGATTGGCGGCACCCAGAGGTTTGCCAGCCCCGGTAAACGGACAGTCCTGTCGAGTTCTTCAATAATCTTGTCAATCGTCATGCCTGGACGCCACTGATCCTCAGGTTTGAGCTGGATCGTGGTTTCAACCATTTCGAGCGGTGCGGAATCCGTGGCGGTCTCTGCTTTACCGGTCTTGCCAAATACAGAGGCCACTTCAGGAACGCTTTTGATTAACTTGTCCGTCGTCTGCAGGAGCGCTGCAGCTTCAGCCGGAGAGACACCCGGCAGGGTCGACGGCATATACAACAGGTCGCCCTCGTTAATCTTCGGCAGAAACTCACCGCCCACCTGGCTCAGCGGCCAGATAACGGTGAAAATGGACAAGGCCGCAACCAGCAGGGTTGTTTTTGGCCAGTGGAGAACCCGCAACAGCAATGGATGATACGCTTTGATCAGTACCCGGTTCAGGGGGTTACTGGTCTCTGCAGGAATTTTCCCCCGGATCCAGAATCCCATCAGAATCGGAATGACGATGATGGCCAGCGCGGCCGCGCCCGCCATGGAGTACGTTTTCGTGAATGCCAGCGGGCCAAACAGACGTCCTTCCTGACCTTCCAGGGTAAAGATAGGAATAAAGGACAGGGTGATGATCAGCAGGCTGATAAACAGTGCGGGTCCCACTTCAACGGAGGCATCGGTAATCACCTTCCAGCGGGTGGCGTTGTCAATCTGCTCACCCGGATGCTGATGATCCCACTCCTCAAGCCGCTTATGCGCATTCTCAATCATCACAATGGCGGCATCCACCATCGCACCGACGGCAATCGCTATCCCTCCCAGCGACATGATATTGGCGTTCAGTCCCTGGAAGTGCATGACGATAAAGGCGATACACAGACCAAGCGGCAGAGAGATAATCGCCACCAGGGCAGAACGTACGTGCCACAGGAACAGGGCACAGACGATGGCCACCACGATAAACTCTTCCAGAAGTTTGGAACTGAGGTTATCAATCGCCCGGTCGATGAGCTGGCTGCGATCGTAGGTGGTCACGATTTCAACGCCTTCCGGCAGGCTGGCCTTCAGCGTCTCAAGTTTATCCCTCACTGCCGTGATAACGTCGCGTGCATTTTTACCCGACCGCAGGATCACCACGCCGCCAGCGACTTCGCCCTGGCCGTTCAGCTCGGCAATACCACGCCGCATTTCAGGCCCGGTCTGCACGCGGGCAACATCCCGCAGATAAACCGGCACGCCGTTCTCGCCTGTTTTCAGGACGATGTTATTAAAATCATCAATGCTCTGAAGATAACCGCTGGCACGGACCATATACTCAGCTTCGGCCATTTCAACGGATGAGCCACCGGCCTCCTGGTTAGACGATTCAAGGGCCTGTTTCACTTCGGGCAGGCTGATACCATACTGAGACAATTTTACCGGATTGACCTGAATCTGGTACTGTTTCACCACGCCGCCAACCGAAGCGACCTCAGCCACGTTCGGGATGGTTTTCAGCTCAAATTTCAGGAACCAGTCCTGCAGAGAACGCAGTTCTGAAAGGTCGTGTTTTCCGCTGCGATCGACAAGGGCATATTCAAATATCCAGCCCACCCCCGTGGCGTCCGGACCGATTTCAGAACTCACACCGGCGGGCAGTTTTCCCTGTACCTGGTTCAGGTACTCCAGCACGCGGGAACGGGCCCAGTACAGATCGGTGCCGTCTTCAAAAATGACATACACATACGAATCACCGAACTGTGAAAAACCACGCACGGTTTTTGCGCCAGGCACGGACAGCATGGTGGTGGTAAGTGGATAGGTGACCTGGTTTTCTACAATCTGCGGGGCCTGGCCGGGATAGCTGGTTTTGATAATGACCTGCACATCTGACAGGTCAGGCAAGGCATCGACAGGCGTGTTAATAATCGTCCATGTGCCCCAGATGCTGAGAAACAGGGCCCCCATCATGACCAGGAAACGGTTGGCGACAGAGCGCCGGATAATCCATTCAATCATCGTCGTCTCCTCAGTGCCCTGAATGCATATTTACAGGCTGGTCAGACATTGCTGGCATACTGCTTTCTGTTTTTTCAGGGTGGCGCATACGTTCCAGTGCGCCCGTAATATTGGCTTCAGAGTCAATGAGGAACAGGCCACTGACCACCACGGTATCGCCTTCATTCAGGCCGGAGCCGATGCCGGACTGTTGCTGTGACTCATGCAGAACGTGGATCTGTTTCGGCACAAACTTGCCTTCATCATCAACAGTAATCACGCGCTGTTCTTTGCCGGTATCGATAACGGCCTGGCTTGGTATCAGCAGCATCTCCTGGCTTCTGGTATTCAGTTTCAGATAGGCATTCATGCCCGGCTTGAGAAACTCATCCTTATTAGAAACCTGGAGACGGACCTGAAGCGTACGGGTTGTCTGATCCACGCTGGGAAGAATATTCCATTTTTCGACATGGAATGTTTTATCCGGATAAGCCGGTACCGAAATTTCAAACTGCGACGTATCTTTCAGCAGATAGGCGATAGATTCTGGCACTGCAGCGCTGATCCAGACCGGGTCCATTCCCTGAATCTGAGCCACCACCTTATCTTTCGAAATATTCATGCCGGTGCGCAGGTCAAATGCAGTAATGACACCATCAATAGGTGCTTTAATGGTAAAACGGGTCTGAATGCTCCGGGTAGAACGCAGTCTCTGAATATCCTCTTCCGGCATACCTGCCAGGCGAAGCCGTTCCAGAACGCCTTTAATTTGCGTGGAAGTACCACCGGTGCTGGATAACAGAAGGAATTCACTCTGTGCTTCCACCCAGTCCGGAATGGTAATATCGATAAGTGGCGTCCCCTTCTTCACATGATCGCCAATCGTCATGGGGTAGACTTTTTCGACAAACCCGTCAGAACGCGCCTGCACAATAACAAACTGATACTCGTTATAGCTGACATTAGCCGGGATTGTCTGAGAATAATTCAGCATTCCTCGCGTGACTTTTTGCGTTTTTAATCCCAGATTCTGAACCTGGGTTGGGTCGATACGGATCCCGCCACTGCTTTTATCGCCACTGTCATCAGCATATTTTGGCACCAGGTCCATATCCATAAAGGGCGATTTTCCGGGTTTATCAAATTTGGTATCCGGTTTCATTGGGTCATACCAGAAAAGCACCTTTCGTTCCGGTGCCTTTTGTTCTGTTTTTTCTGTCTTTTGTGCTGAGTTTACATACTGCCAGGCAGTAACCGATATCAGCCCCCCTGCTATGAGGCTGCTGATAATTATTGCAGCATATTTTATCTTTAAAGAAGCCATACAATTTTCCGCTAAAAAATCAAAACACCTGGCATATGCGCCTGACGGTTAACTCACACATATACCTATGTGAATGTACAGGCGCACAGGATGTAATCGCTCCGGACAGCCAATCAGGACTGCGTCACGTTAATGCTTTTGAGTAAGGAGATATTGCCCTGCTGAATAAACGAGAAATCGACATGGTTGCCTGTTTTCAGGGCATTAATAGCATCGTCTGCATTAACAAAAGTAAAGCGCATGGTCATTGCAGGCCAGCCCACCGCTGGAATTGCTTCATGCGAAATGGTGATTTTCTTAGTATTCATATCAATGTCTTTAACGACACCGGTGCCCTTGATAACTTGCTGTACCGAAGCATCACTGGCAGTATTCATATCGCCATGCTGATGTGTTTCAGCATGAAGACCGGCAGAAAACATGACAGAGAAGGCACCAAATAAAACGGCTTTAAGTGAATTACGCATTTTAATTTCCTGATTAATTAAATAAATTTACTCTACCCAACCGCCACCCAGCGCGGTAAACAGATTAATTTCGTTAACCTGCCGGGAATAGGTAAGATCGAGAATGGTTTGCTGGGTAGCGAAGAGGGAACGTTCTGCATCCAGCACTTCGATGTAACTGACAGCACCACTTGCATACAATCCTCTGGCACGCTGGAGAGTTATCTGAAGTGAATCAAGATAACGCTGCTGTGACTCAAGTTGCTGGCTAAGGCTGTCGCGCAGCGCAAGCGTGTCGGAAACATCCTTAAAGGCTGACTGAATTTTTTGTTCGTAATTAACCACCGACTGTTGCTGGCGAATTTCAGCCAGCTTCAGATTGGCTTTATTCCTGCCAGCATTAAATATAGGAATTTCAATTTTAGGGATAAAATTCCACATTCCACTTCCTGACGTAAACAGGCTGGACAGCTCCGTACTGCTTGCGGAAAGACCACTGGTCAGGGTAATTGAGGGGAAAAAGGCCGCTCGCGCTGCGCCAATATTGGCATCAGCCGCTTTCAGCTGATATTCCGCTTCCATAATATCCGGTCGCTGCAGCAAAATTTGTGAAGACAGATTTGGTGGCAATTTTACTGGGGCTATCTCCCCGCCTTTCATCCCTTTTTCTGACGGAAGTGCGCGGTACGTTCCCAGCACCAGTTGCAGGGCATTGTTTGCCTGAGCCAGATCGCCTTCTCGTTTGGCTATTTCGGCGCGGGTACTTTCGATTTGTCCTCGCGCCTGTTCAAGTGCCAGAACGTTCGTACTCCCGGTCACGAGCTGCTGCTCAACGAAAGCATAGGACTGTTGATAATTTTTCAGCGTTTCCCGCGCAATACGAAGTTGTTCGTACGCCAGTTGCTGGCTGAAATAGCTTTGTGAAACGTTGGATACCAGCAGGATGTGTACGGCCCGACGGGCTTCTTCGCTGGCAAAGTAGTTCTGGCGATCAGCATCACTCATGTTCTTAAGTTTGCCGAAAAAATCGAGCTCATAGCTGAGCTCCAGTCTCGCGTCGTACTCCTGTGTGGTCGGCTTGTCACCTTTCAGACCACCGCTGTATGTTATCCCGGATGAGGCATTCAGCTGGGGATAACGATCTGCATCCGTGACGTTGAACTGGGCTCGGGCCTCTTCAACCTTCAGGGCAGCCATTCTCAAATCACGGTTATTAGTCAGAGCTTCACCGATCAACCGGGTAACCTGGGGATCGACAAAAAAGTTACGCCAGCCCGTATCCTGATAGCCATTTACCGCTGGCGTCAGGCTGTTATGGGACAGTGAAAACTGCTGGGGTACCGGTGCTGCGGGCCGCTGATATTCAGGCGCAAGCGACACGCAGCCTGCCAGGATGAATATCGTGCTAATGCTGAGTAATTTTAATTTGAACATAACGCTTCTCGTCCAGGCAGACCTGGTAAATGGTTCAAATGAAGTCCAGAGTATTGATAGGGGTACTTTACCTAACGCTCTCTGTTTGCCGGGTGACAGGATAATGACAATGTTGTCATTTTTGCTGTAATCCGTTGATAACGATCGTGGGCGCAATAGAATGACATTAGCAGCCAGCCGGGGAGCAAGATGAAAATATTGATCGTCGAAGACGAAATTAAAACAGGTGAATATCTCAGCAAAGGGCTTACAGAGGCAGGGTTCGTAGTGGATCACGCTGATAATGGTCTTACCGGATATCATCTCGCCATGACAGCCGAGTATGATTTAGTCATTCTGGATATCATGCTACCTGATGTGAACGGCTGGGATATCATCCGCATGCTGCGCACTGCCGGAAAGGGTATGCCGGTCTTACTGCTGACAGCCCTCGGCACGATCGAACATAGGGTCAAAGGACTGGAACTGGGTGCGGACGATTATCTGGTTAAACCCTTTGCGTTTGCCGAACTGCTCGCCCGGGTGAGAACCCTTCTGAGGCGGGGAAACACGATGATCACGGAAAGCCAGTTTAAGGTGGCTGACCTCTCGATTGATCTCGTATCCAGAAAAGTCAGTCGCGCCGGAAACCGCATTGTGCTCACCAGTAAAGAGTTCAGCCTGCTGGAATTCTTCATTCGCCATCAGGGAGAGGTTCTTCCCCGCTCCCTGATTGCCTCTCAGGTCTGGGACATGAATTTTGACAGCGACACTAATGCGATCGATGTCGCAGTAAAGCGACTCCGCGCTAAAATAGACAACGATTACGAGACAAAGCTGATCCAGACAGTCCGGGGCGTGGGCTACATGCTGGAGGTCCCGGATGCATAGCAAACCTTCCAGACGCCCTTTCTCACTCGCTCTGCGGCTGACCTTTTTTATCAGCCTGTCCACGATACTGGCTTTTATCGCATTCACCTGGTTTATGCTGCATTCTGTTGAAAATCATTTTGCCGAGCAGGATGTCAGCGATCTTCAACAAATCAGCACCACACTGAACCGTATACTGCAGTCCCCGGTGGATCCGGATGATAAAAAAATAAGCAAAATAAAGGAATCAATTGCCAGCTACCGCAACGTTGCCCTTTTGCTCCTCAATCCCAGGGGGGAAGTGCTCTTTAGCTCAGCTCAGGGGGCGGCACTACGCCCGGCAGTGAATTCAGCAGATTTTAGCGAGCACAGCCGCGCACGGGATGTCTTTCTCTGGACGGTGGAGGATCCTGCGGGACCGATGGATACCGGGTCCGAAATGAAGATGGAAACATACAGGATTATCGCCTCCTCTGGTCAGGCGATATTTCAGGGCAAACAGCAGAACTATGTCATGCTGACTGGCCTATCCATTAATTTCCATCTCCATTACCTCGATGCGCTGAAAAAGAACCTGATTGCGATTGCCGTCGTGATAAGCCTGTTGATTGTTCTGATCATTCGAATCGCTGTCCGTCAGGGGCACCTGCCCCTTCGTAATGTCAGCAATGCCATTAAAAACATCACCTCCGAGAATCTTGATGCGCGACTGGAACCGACACGCGTTCCCATTGAGCTGGAGCAACTGGTTATCTCGTTCAATCATATGATTGGAAAGATTGAGGATGTCTTTACCCGCCAGGCCAATTTCTCTGCCGATATCGCGCATGAGATCAGAACGCCCATCACCAATCTGGTGACGCAGACTGAAATCGCACTGAGTCAGGATCGAACACAGAGGGAACTTGAGGATGTCCTCTATTCCAGTCTTGAAGAGTATAACCGGATGACCAAAATGGTCAGCGATATGCTGTTCCTGGCACAGGCAGATAATAATCAGCTGATACCTGACAGGGTCATGTTTGACCTCAGAGCGGAAGTCATGAAAGTCTTCGAGTTTTTCGAAGCCTGGGCCGAAGAACGCAATATCACGCTCAAATTTAACGGGATGCCCTGCCTGGTTGAGGGAGATCCACAAATGTTCAGAAGGGCGATCAATAATCTGTTATCCAATGCCCTGCGTTATACCCCGGAGGGACAGGCAATCACCGTCTCAATAAGAGAGCAGGAGAGCTTTTTTGACCTTGTGATTGAAAATCCGGGGAAACCAATCCCTGAAGAGCATTTATCAAGGTTGTTTGACCGTTTTTATCGGGTGGATCCGTCCAGACAACGAAAAGGAGAAGGCAGCGGCATCGGCCTTGCGATTGTGAAGTCAATCGTGGAAGCACATCACGGAAGAGTGCAGGTGGAATCGGACGTACACTCAACGCGTTTTATCTTATCCGTGCCCAGACTGGAGAAAATGATTCCGGACACCCAGTGCTGGGAATAAAGATTTAAATGACAAAGATGTCATTAGCCTGTCATGCAGCAAACAGAAGCCATTCGATATAATTAGTGCAACTTATCAGGAAGGCTGGATTGCTTTATCAATATCCGGCGTCAGTGGACGCCAGGAAATGAATATCCAGTCCCCTCCCGGAGAAATAAACACTTCCGAACCTGTTTCAGTTATGGAACTGAAAACACCGGTTGTACTCCCCCGGACATCACTAATTAAGAAATGGAGAGTTATCATGAAAAATATCGTATTAGCATCCTTGCTGGGCTTTGGCTTAATTTCTTCGGCCTGGGCCACTGAAACCGTGAATATCCATGAGCGGGTCAACAATGCACAGGCACCTGCTCACCAGATGCAGTCTGCTGCGGCTCCTGTCGGGATCCAGGGGACTGCACCTCGTATGGCCGGTATGGACCAGCATGAACAGGCCATTATTGCTCATGAAACCATGACGAACGGGTCGGCGGATGCGCACCAGAAAATGGTGGAAAGTCATCAGAGGATGATGGGAAGTCAGACCGTTTCCCCTACCGGGCCGTCGAAGTCATTAGCGGCAATGAATGAGCATGAAAGAGCTGCAGTTGCCCATGAATTTATGAATAACGGTCAGTCTGGCCCACATCAGGCCATGGCCGAAGCGCATCGTCGCATGCTCAGTGCAGGCTGACGGCGAGGGAAGTATCTGTGCTGTCCTTATTTCCTTGATAGATTTTTCCGTAACCGGATATATGGCAACATCTTTGCCCCCTACAGGGGGCATTTTTATCAGATTCTGCTACAGTTAACGGGCATCAACGCTAAAAGGATATTTTTTATGAAAGCCAGAAACACTTTATTTGCAGTATTAATGTTATCCCTGCCAGCGATTTCAGCAGAACATTCAGAAATGAAAATGACTGATATGTCTACCTCGGCTTCGTCACAGGAATATATGGCTGGCATGAAAGACATGCATGACAAAATGATGGCTGCCGTAAATGAGTCCGATCCCGACAAGGCTTTTGCGAAAGGCATGGTAGCGCACCATGAAGGGGCAATAGCAATGGCTGAGACCGAGCTCAAATACGGAAAAGATCCGAAAATGAGAAAGCTCGCGCAGGACATCATTAAAGCTCAAAAAGGTGAAATTGAGCAGATGAATAAATGGCTTGATAGTCAAAAGTAAACATTGTAGAAATGTCACGACAAGCGTGATTTTACATCGTTCCTGGGCGCGGGAGTCGGTTAATCTTTATATAATTCAAACCCGATTAATTTCGGGTTTTTACTACTCTGTACTCCGGTCCTTTGTTGAGGACCGGAATATATGCACCTGAGATGCTTATTTAATACATTATCTCGTCATGGATACAATGTCGCTCAGGATCTCAACCAGCTCGCTTCTCTCCTGCGTTCCGTCATGATAGGTTGATCTTGAGATGATTCTTTCTGATGTCATCTGAGGCCAGAATTTATCTAGTACATTATCGGGTTTCATTCCCACAGCCCGGCCGATTATTTTTTTAGCGTCACAGGTGTCCGTAAACGTGACGGCTACACCAGTAATTTCCTCGATAAGATCCGGGCACAGATAGTTTTCTATCTCACGTTTGCGCGTAGCGAAAAATACCTTACCGGCCTCCTCTACTTCTTTTTTACGCTTCTGGATGGACAGAACCTGTGCAGGGTCTCCCCCAATATCGGAGTCCAGAAATACGCACCAGGGAAGCCCCAGATCTTTGGCCAGATTCAATGTAACCCAGTGTTTGACGCTACCACACCCTCCTATGAGGACTGGCACTATTTTCACGTCCTCCAGAGAGGCTGGCAGCGCACCTGACTGTTTTAATGAACTGGCCGCATGCCTCAGGAAAGTAACATCCGACTTTCCCTCTACCAGAACAATCCCCTGCGCCCTTTCCATACCGGTCTCTGGCAGCACCCCCAGGCTTTCAGTGGCTTCCTTCAGCACTGCGTCATCCGGCATTTTTACTACGGGTTCACCCGCCTCATTTCGGGTAACATAACGTACGCCTTCGACAGGGATTAATCCTGCCAGCGCCGGGACATGGGTGGTGACGATAATCTGACGGTGCGGCTGGCCTGCCAGTGCCAGTAACGCTTTCATCAGCATCATCTGATAGTTCGGATGCTGTGACGTTTCAGGCTCCTCTATGGCATAAATCACATTTCTGGGCGTCCCCGCGACATTCTTTTCAGCCTCAGCCCGAAAAAAATTCAACAGGATAAGCCTCCTTATCCCGCTGCCGCGCTTATTGATGGGGATGCCATTTTCCCCGTCCAGGGTGAAATTGAAGGTCCACTTGGGTTTCTCCTTAAATCGTGGAGTCAGTTCACTGGCGAGTTCGGGGGCCATTTCACGTAATTTATCCAGCGTTCTCTGTGCGACATCCAGGACGCTGTCCTGAATCTCATTTTCCAGCGCTGTAATTTTGTCCTGCAGCGCAGCCTGAGCGTCTTTTACGGCCTGCTGTAAGGGGTTTTTAGCTTCGGAATCCCCGTCGCTGCTTTCCCTGTCGGCTTTGAAAATCGCATACGTGGGCAGCAAATCGAGGATCTTACCCCATAATGATTTTGTGTCGGTTCCGAACTCTTTATCGACATCCAGCATAATTTCCGAACAGGTATAGGGGGCTGCGGCTTCCCTGATGGCCTGACGCCATAACGATGCAGTGCGTTTATCCGCCACATTTTTTTCAACTTCTTTTCCCACCGCCTTGAGCTCAGAAATTTTCATGCCCAGTAAATTTCTCAGGGGCTCCTCATCCGGGTGGATGCAGCGGATGCAGGTCTGCTCCGGTTTTCCTGAGGTCGTTGCTTTAAACGTTTTGACGATTTCAAAATTGCCGTCCTCATTCAGCAGATGTTCTGAGGCGAGCGTGGTCTGCACCCTGTCGTCGATCATGATAAAATCGGGCAGGTCATCAAATTCACAGGCTATTTCAAAACGGCCGTCCCCTTCTCTTAGGCTGAAACAGTTCATGTCATTCTTGTCAGCCTTCATTCCTTCTGTTTCAAAAAAAATAGCCAGCGCTTCCAGAAGCGTTGATTTCCCAAAGTCATTACGACCGACAATACCCGTCATGCTTTCATCAATAATGATTTCAGTAGAGTTTCTGTAGCCTCTGAAGTTTTTCAGTTTTAATTTTCTGAGCCGCATATGAAGTCCTGTGTGTAAGAAAGCGTTTTGCTGCAACCTGAATACAAAATATATTTTCAAATGCCTGCCAACAAGCAGGGATAACCGTTATTCAGAATATCTTAACGACATTTCGGGATTATGATCTGGTCGCGCTTTCAGAACTTTACTGCCCCTCAAAACACCGGAAACTAACTTGTGGTTGGTTACATGGCAAAGTTAAAACTCCAGAATCACGGGTAATGATTTCAATGCTTATTATATTTTTTGGAATTGACTCATGAGCTTTATAATTTAAATGATAATAATAACCATTCTTTTATGCGTAATATTTGCTACTGACACTGATGAATTTAAAAGAAGATAGATTTTCATTTACGGATTATTTCCTAAATTCATCGATAATGTGATCGACATAAAATTTTCACTGAAGAATGAAGAGATAATTTAAGGCCGAGCGAAATAGCTCAAAATGGTGTATTTAACATAACAGAAGAAATGAAAGGCTCTATCGCAACCTGATACTTCAGGCCGCTAAGGGGTTAATCTTGTTGAAGAAAAATTAGACCGGGAAGCGCCAGGCGTCACCATTTCTCCCGCCTGGCTGGAAGTGAAGAATAATTGTGCATAGCTCCGTATTCGGGCTTTGCATCTGACAATGGTTCCCTGGATGAAAGTACGATCTCCACTCCAAGGACGCTGAACACCCTAAACAAACGCTCAAAACCCGCACTTGCAGGGTTGGCCTCTAGTCGGGCATAAGTTTGCTGTGTTATACCCAAACGTTCAGAAACATCTTTTTGCGTCAGTCCATTGGCTTTGCGAAAGCCGATTAAAACAGGACGTAACTGATTCAAAGTCTTCAAAGCGTATTGAGTGTTCATAAGTGACCTTCCGTATCGACGAGTTAACAAGCATAACGCAGGGATTTACAGCATATAGGCTGTAATGCTCATTAACAGACTATAGGCTGTAATACGAATCCTGCCAAGATGCGGCATCTTTCAAATACAAGGCCGTATTGGGTAAGCAGTACACCGTTATATAGCACCCCTTGCCCCTTTGCTGGAGAGGGACCCACGTGATCGCAGGTCTTTTAGACGTTGTTGCTAACCGGCATCATACACAGGTGGTAACCCCCAGGGAAACTCTATGAGTGATAATTTATTCCTGCCCCAGTCAAAATATAAAACCTTATCTAACTAGCTTTCTTAGTATTTTATAAATGAAGTGAAATTAGCGAAGAAGTTTTACATTGTAAAGTGAGCAAAAATATTTACCATTCAACTGGCAAAATTTACAATCTGCAGCCCTTAGCCTGAGAAAATGCACATTAACAGAATAATCATCAAGTCCGATAGAGGCATAACTTACGTCCTCAAAAATATCAGAAATAAATGAGTTGAAATTACAAAAATTAACTTCACTTAACATCTTGAACACCGCAGAAATATATCTATCATGCATTATCTTGACTTCGATAACCTTAGATAAACTTGAATGCGACTTACATTTGAAGAGATCAAAGAGAAAGTAAATCAGCATATTTTTATTGTCCGAAATCCATTTTAAAATTTTATTACGTGCACATGGTAATATATACACTGGATTTTTGAAAGGGTTTGAAACGTCAACCACAAGGGAACAATAACCATGAGGATTTATTCCACTTATAATTAAGTCACTAAGTCCTTTCACTGCATTCAAATAGTTATCAAAACAAACCTCATATAAACTGGTACTATGAACTGCACATTTAGATTCAAACAACCATCTATGACGCAGATAACCAATGCCTTTAGAG